>JAZDIS010000465.1:0-2031 GCA_043804705.1 Pseudomonadota bacterium
GGTAGTGGAAATTCTCAAGCGCTACGATACGGTGCTCTCCCTCGGGAACGGCCTGCGGGCCGGAGCGATCCACGACTCTTCCGACCGCGCCCAGATCCAGGAATTGCTCTTCAACTGCGAGCTGGCGGAAATCGGCCGGGAGATGGGCTGCCAGATGCTGGTGGAAGGCCCGGGCCACGTGCCGATGGATGAGATCGAAGGGAACATCCAGCTTCAGAAAAGAATGAGTGGCGATGCCCCCTACTACATGCTTGGCCCGATACCCACCGACATCGCGCCCGGTTTCGATCATATCACCGCCGCCATCGGCGCGGCCCAGTCGTCACGCTACGGTGCGGATCTCATCTGCTATATCACCCCGGCGGAACACCTGGCCCTGCCGAACGAGGACGATGTCCGACAAGGGGTCAAGGCGGCACGGATCGCCGCCTACATCGGCGACATGAGCAAGTACCCGGAGAAGGGGCGCGAGCGGGACCGCGAGATGAGCAAGGCCCGCCGGGATCTGAACTGGGAAAAGCAGTTCAACCTGGCACTCTTTCCCGACGATGCCCGGGCCATCCGGGCCTGCCGGATGCCGGAAGACGAGCAGACCTGCACCATGTGCGGCGACTTCTGCGCTTCGCGAGGAGCAAACTCACTGTTTTCCGGCTATTTGCGGGGAGACAAGATCTGAACATCTGCTGTTACAGAAGATTTAATCCTACAGCATGTAACAGGATGGACAGGATAAGCAGGATAGCAGCGAAAAAAACGAATTGTCGCGGTGAATTTACCTTAACCGGTACATAATACATTACGAAAGCCTTGCATTTTGGTTTCACATAAAAACCTAACGCACTGATTTTTCCGTGGTCTTTCGGTAAAAACATTTGGTAGATCATCCGGTTGCTCCTTAATCGTTATCCCGAAAGGAATGTATTTAGATTTTATCCTGTATATCCTGTCCATCCTGTTAAATTGAGGTTTATTTATGGTGATATTGCTCCTGTGCATGACCCTGCTGCTGGTCGCCGCTCCGGCCCAGGCCATGCACATTTCGGAAGGGATCCTGCCCCTGCCCTGGGCGGTTGTCTGGTATGCTCTCGCCTTGCCCTTCGTGGCCCTGGGCATCCGCCGGCTGAATTTACTGGCCCGGGAGGACCTGTCCTTCAAGCCATTGGTCGGGCTGATGGCCGCGGTCGTGTTCATCATCTCCTGCATGCCGGTTCCGGTGCCGGTCGCCGGTACCTGCTCCCATCCCTGCGGCACGGGGATGGCGGCAATCCTGCTTGGTCCCTTTGTCAGCTCGCTGATCGCGGCGGTCGCCCTGCTGCTCCAGGCCCTGTTCCTCTCCCATGGAGGACTTTCCACTTGGGGAGCCAATATTTTTTCCATGGGAGTTATTGGCTCCATGGCCGGCTATTTCACCTTCAAGGGGTTGCGTGCCATGGGTGCCCCACTGGGGCTGGCCGCCTTTTTTGCCGGTCTCCAGGCAGACTGGGCCACCTACCTGGCAACTTCCGTTGAACTGGCTTCCGGTATCCGGGGCAGCGAGCCGTTCCTGCCGCTGCTGGAAAAGATTCTGCTCGCCTTTATCCCGACGCAGCTTCCCCTCGGCATCCTGGAAGGAGCAATGACCGCCGGCATGGTGATGCTGCTGTACCGGAAACGGCCGGATATCCTGGTAAAAATGCGGGTGATCACAGCCGGGGAGGCACAGGCAAATGGCTAGGAATGCTGGAAAAGCGCAGCGAGTTCAGCGCACAGGGAAAATCAGAACGGCTCTTGCAGTCGTAGCTTTTCTGCCGCTTGTGACCTTTAGCCTCGTTCCTCTGACCTTTTGCCCCAGTGCCTTCGGCGCTGACCGCTGGCCCGGCATCGACGAATCCGTGGTGGAAAAGTTCGCCTCGGAACGAGGGCGCGAAGCCCACGAGCCGCTGATCAACACCGACCAGGGCGACCTGCTGCTGTTTGTTTTTCTTCTTGCCGGAACCGTTGGCGGTTTCGCTGCCGGCTATTCCTGGAGGATGTTGGTGGAAGGAAAAACCA
>JAZDIS010000466.1:0-16384 GCA_043804705.1 Pseudomonadota bacterium
ATATCCAGCACCTTGCTTTCAAAATCCCTGATAATGAGGGTGTTCTGGGCACTCAAGTTGTGAATTGCCCCGACATCAGAGAGATACGGTTCAATAAGTTTCTGAGCCTCGGCCGAGGAAAGGTGGACTACCGGGACGATCTGGACAACCAAACGTGACGACTCCCTGAGCAACCCGGACTCGGTGGGACCGTACACCTGCAACGGCACCCCGCCCTTGGAGGGATGAATGGAGTAATAGTCTCCCTCATTGCGCACATCGAGGCCATTGATGTGCATGATCTTCTGAAACACTCCAAAGAGCTGATCCCTGCCGATCTTTTGTCCGGAACGGATGTTAACACTTCCTTTAACCTTAGGATCGACAATGTAGTTGATCCCGAGGATTTCTGAAATGACTTGGATGAACTCATAGATATCGGCGTTGTCGAAGTTGAGCATGACCCCATCCGGGCCTGCATCGGCCCGCTGAACCGTGGCCGGAGGCAACCCCTTTTTCAGGTATTCATGCTCTCGGATCCCGGGAGTGCTCATGTCCTTGACCCGAGCCTGTGCCAGAGCAGCACCATCCTTTTGCCCTTCCTGCCTCTGGCCTTTTTCCGGGGCTCTCTCCAGTTGCGCGTTGATTTCATGCAGGTCAACCCAGGGCCTGGTTTTGGCCTGCGGCCCGCAGCCCAAAAAAGAGACCAGAAGAAAAAAAACAAGAAGAATCCGGATCCGCTGAAACTTCATAGGTAACTTTCCTCAATTGTGTTGTATGCCTTTCTCATGGCGTGTCACTTCTTCCCATCTCTGCCGGGGGCGTTATTGCGTTGTTGCTGACTCTGCATAAGCAGTTGCAGAAAATTCTGCCCGTCAACGTGTGCAGGAGACGGCTCTTTCGGCGATTCCGGCCGTCTTCTCGGGGTGGAGGAGCGGTCCCCGGTGTTCTGGGTTGCCGCCTGTCCTTGTTGCGGCCCAGGAATCTGCGGTTGTTCTCCCTGCTGTGGCGCCGGGGGGAGCCCTGGAGGAGCCGGGACGGTCTGACCACTTTGGTCGCGAGCCGGCGGGGCCTGGGCCTGGAACCGTTCCTTGGTTTTATCGTATAATAATTTTGTTATCTTTTGCCCCCCCCGGCTGAAGGTTATTTTTTCCGGCAGGATCTCCGCGACCTTGTAACCGTTCACCGTATCACCCACGACCACCCGGAGAAACCCCTGTTTCTGTGGAACAGCTGCGCCCCTCGCAGGAGCGGCCGGCTGCCCGCCCAGGGGAAAACAGAGCAGTGCCCTGGTCTTGTCCCCGGCGATGACGGAGCCGCTGTACTGCACCTTATCCATCCCCATATTCCCCGCGTTACTGGACCCTCCTGCGGCAAGGCTCCGCTCGGCATTAAAGATATACCCCTGGTGCAAATCAGGCTGGCTACCGGGCGGGGTGGGCTGCAGACTCGGCTCTTTGTCCGGCGGGGCAGGCGCAGGGGCCTTCTTGGCTGCGGGTGCCTGCGGCGGCGGCGCCAGACTGCGCAGGGGGTCATCCCGCCAAACAGCAGCCAGCCCCCAGCCCTGAACGGCCAGAAGCAGGACCAGGAATGCCGCCATCGCAAACCGGGTCCTCATATCGCTTTCCCCGCCGCCCCGGTCCCGGCAGCAATCTTGTAGTACCCACGGACATCCATGGAGATCTTCAGCTCCCCGGGCTTGAATGGCTTAATGGTGAGGTTCTCGACACTGAAAAATTGCTTGCTGGAGTAACGGCTGTGCATAAATCTGCCAAAGTCGTTGAGTGAGCCGGACATCCGGATCTTGATGGCTATCTCCCCATATTCCTTGCGCTCTCCACCCTCGCCTTTCCGCAGAGGCTGGATGAATTCCGGCTCAAGACCGGCGTTGCTGACCTCCGATTGCAGCATGATCTGCATGGCCGAGGCGATCTTCTCCTCGTTTTCGCCATGGAACAGAAAGGATTCAAGCTGCTGCTGCCGGCTGGCCAGCTGGGCGAGCCGAGCCTCTATTTCCGGCAAGCGCTGGACCGCCTCGCGGTATTGCGCCAGTATGGCCATGCGGTCCGTCAATTCCGCCTGCCGGGAATCGAGATAGTCTAAACCCCACCGGCCAAGATTGGCAATCAGCAGAACAGCGGCCACCCCCGCCAGGAGATGCCGCCGATCAAACCGGTGGATGAACTCCATGATCTGGTTCACGGCAGGTTGATCTCCATCTGGAAATAATTCTTGTTGTTGCGGCGGCTGGTTGATTTGAGGCTTACCTCGCCAAGCCCCTGCAGGCTGGTGGACATCTCGCCCATATCGTCCGCATACCCGTCGAGATAGAGGATGGCCGCCTCTTTCTTTTCCATACGGAGTTGATCCAGATACGCCGAAGGAGGGAGTTTACTGGTCAGATTGGTCAGCAGGGCCAGCAGGTCTGGACTTTTGCCGACATCCTCCAAGCTGGTGATTTCTTGCCGGATATGGCTTTCCTTGCTGCTCAGGGCACTGACTTTTTTCATTGTCGGCCGCAGCCTGGCAATCTCCTCCTCAACCTGGCTGCTGGTCGTCTGGAAGCGGTATTCCTTCATGCCAAGCAGCAGGAACAATGAAAACACATTGAGCATTGCCAGACCGGCAAGACAGAATTTGAAATAATTAGGCTGCCGGTAGGAGGCGGGCAGCAGGTTAAAGGACTTGCCCAGGGGCTCGCCGGCCAGCAGGCGGTCGGCATCGGCAAAGCCGCTGCCTTCGTAAGCCTCCGGGCAATACACCGTCTCACAGCCGCTCAGCTCCCTGGCCTCCTCAACGGTTGGCAGGGACGGGCAGAGCAGGCGCTGGCGCAAACGGCCATTGGTAAAGGTCAGGAGTGTGGCCATGGCGCCGGGCAGCAACAGGGCCCATTTCTTCTTGCCCTGGCCACGGCTCAGATACCGCTGACTCAAGGGAAACAGGCCGGCCAGACTGTACCCGTTTTGCTCCAATTCCCGCAAATGTGGGGCAATGGCCTCTTCCGGCGCGGCGTACAGGGTGACGCCCGTTTCCTTGTCCCGGCGCTCCGTAATATAGCTGGAAAAGCATGCGCCTTCAGGAAAAGGCAGGAGCATCTCGAGTTGATAACCGATGGCCTGTTTGATGCCGGAGGACTTCACCGGCAGGCTGAACTGTTTGCAGAAAAGCAGCTCTTCGGCAACATACACGGTTACGCCTGTCCCGGCTTTCTGCCGGGGGACGCGGCCGATCTTGGCCAACATCCGGGTGAGCACCGCCTGGATCGGATGCGGTTTTGCTGTCGATCCTCCCTCCAGACGGATGGCACCACGATCCGTGATGATCACCTCCGCCCCTCTCATGAATAACGCTCCTGCCAGGAAAGAACCTGATACCCATTGGCCAGAATCCGGACCAGGGCTTTGATGGTCAGGCCGGCGCCACCCTGATTTTCCGCCCCGCCTGGCACGCCGGTCTGACCGGCGGCGGTGATGGTGTAAAAGGGGCTTACCGCCCCTTCCTCATACCGGAGAAATGGCTTCAGCTCCGCAAACCGCTCATCCCCAAGAATCTGCCGGATCGTGGCGGCGTCGAGAGTGGCTTGGAGCTGCCGGGCCTCATGATAGGCCTGCCGCCGGGCCTCATCTCCGTCTACGATAAAATCGAGCATGGTCGGGGTGAGGCTGTTGACGTTGATCCATTTTTCCGGGTTATGGGTGGTAAAGACCTCCTCCGCCTGAAACTTTCCGGCCAGGAGGTCAGCGCCGCGGAGCAGAAAAAACTCCGCCGGGTCTTCGATTCTGCCGTTTCTGGGGATATAGGGTTCGGGCAGGTGCATGTAGTATTCCTGTTCAGCGCCGTTCAACCGCAGTAAATTATCCGGGTCCCGCCAGTCCAGAAGAGAATCGAGGACAATGCCGGCCTGCTCCATGGTAAATTTCCGGTGCCGGAGAAAAAGCTCCAGCAACCTCGGGTCGGCAGCGTTGAGGTCTATCTTGCCGGACTCGCCGACCGCATAGTACCTGACCTGACCACCCTTCAGGGGATGGGTGTACTGCCGCCCGGCCAACAGCCGTCCGTATTCGCCTTCCGCCTCCAGGGCGACAGGCTTGTCCATGAGCCGGAACAGCGCGATATTGAACCCGGCCTCGGCCAGAATAGCCGCCCGGTTGCGATCCTGGACATTGGCGGCGATCCGTTGTCCCGTGCGGACATCCAGGCTGAGTTGCGAGGCGAGAAAACTGGCCAGCAGCAGCACCATGATGACGACCAGCAGGGCGAAGCCCTGATTATTGCCGATGATTTTCCCGGCCGCCGGACGATATTGGCTAATCGATACCATACTCTTCATAGCTTTTCAAGCTTCACTGTTTCCAACTGACCGTCTTTACTGCAAATTTTTTTCAGGACGAATTTCTGCCCCAGGACCATAACCTCGCCGGCAAGATCCCCCCCCCGAAGTTGCTGCTCAAGGGCCAAGATCTCCCGCAGCTCCGCGGCGCCGCCCTTTTCCAGCCGGAAGATGTTGGCGCCGGACTGGGAAAAATTCTGCAAAACCGCCACATAGGCCAGGCTGAGAATGAGCACGGCAACAAGCACTTCCAGCAGGGTAAACCCTTGTTGCTGAAGATACCTCCCAAGAGCCATTGATTTCTTCTTCCGCAGCCCCACCCCTATTGCCCCGTGCCTGAAGAATTTGGCCTCGCACCAGACGGCAGGCATTTGGGGAAAAAGGCGAACTCTTCCCCGCCCAGGCTTACGCTCACCATGCTTGTTTGCGGTTCATAGACCAGAGTCACTGGCCGGTCTGCCCCATACATCTTCTCCATCTCGCTGAAATCAGGCAGATACTTCTCGCCATACTCAGCATTGAAATAATCTATTTTTTCCAGGTAATAGAGAGCCTGCTCGGCTTCATTGACCCGGTAGACCGCCAGCACGGTGCCCGCACTCCGGTGCAGCAGAGGCTGCCGGGTAACGAGGCGCAACACCCCGTCCCCCCCCCCGGATATCAACACCTTGCCAAAGCGCGGGTCGTACCAGGCCCCGTTCACCTGCCGCCGCAGGAGGCTCAGCAGATTTTTTTCCCTGGCCAGCCTTTCCAGGTGTTTCCCTCCCCTGGCGCTGAAATTGATCCCTACGTTGAGCACGGAATAGATCATGGTGCTGACCATCCCCAAAAGCACCACGGCAATGAGCAGTTCAAAAAGGGTGACCCCCTGCCTGTTACGCAGCATTGCAGAGACCCGGCCTTTGTCCGGCACCAGCAGCACAGGCCGACTCCGGCCGCTGCCGCATCTCCCCCCCCCCCTCATTGGCGCACCGGAATGCCGGTGAGCGGGTCGATCAGAAACTCCTGGGAACGGTGCCCGCTCCTAGACACCAGCCTTCCCGGGGTTGCCAGCCCGTCCGGATAAAAAACCAGGGTTTCCGGCCTGAGTTCAAAGACCACGCCCCCGGAAAGCTCGATCTCTTTTTTTTCCTCCACCGCGCCGCTGAAAGAGAGGAGATGGGCAGAGTTATCAAAACGCATTTCCACCGGCCGGCCCTTGCCCACCGCCATAAGCCGTGCATAGCGGGTGCCCGCGAGCAAAGCCGCGGTCTGCCTGCGAAAGCTCAGCCGATCGAGAAACCGGCCGGTGGCCGGAGCCGCCACCCCGGCCATGATGCCCAGCAGGGCGAGAACCATGATCAGTTCAAGCAGGGTAAACCCCCGCCTGCCAAGATTTTTCTCTTGTCTCCCCCGCCAAGTCATGCTCAGCCCGCGATATCGTTGATGCTCAAAATAACCGAAAGCATGGAGATCACCACATAGCCTGCGACCACGGCGATGAGCAGGATGAAAATCGGCTCCACCATGGCGGTCAGCCGCTTGATCCGCTCTTTGAGTTCCTTTTCAAAATGATCGGCGACCTGGCCGCACATCTCCCCCACCCGCCCCGACTCCTCCCCGATGGAGAGCAATTCGGTGGCCAGTTCCGGAAAAAGCTTCTCCGCGCTCAAGCGCTGGCCGATGCGGCGGCCTTCCTGGAGGGCGCGGGTGGCCTGGTTGAGCAGGCGGCGGTATTCCGCGTTCACCGCCACGCCGCTGCCGATCTTGAGGGCCGCGGCCAGATGGACGCCGTTGTTGACCAGAACCTCGATAGTCCGAAAGATGCGGGTGGTCTCCAGGTTGCGGACAAAGGAGGAGAGCACCGGAACCCGCAAGACCCAGCGGTCAAGGCGGGCCTTGCCGTCCGCGCTTTTCACATAGCGCCACGCCGCCAGTGGCGGTCCCGCCAGGGCCAACACCGTCAGCAGGGGATGGCTGCCGATCCACTTGGCCGTGGCCATGAGCATCACGACATGGCCGGGCAATTGCTGGCCCATGCCCTCAAAAAGAATCTCAAACCGGGGCAGGATGGTGGTCAGCAGGATGATGATCGCGAGAAAACCCACGCCCAGAAGAAAAAGCGGATAGATGGAGGCGGAAATCACATACTGCTGGAGTTCCTGAAAAGTCGCCTGATAGCCGGCGATTTTCATCAACATGGCGGGCAGGATGCCGCCCTCTTCCCCGGCCCGGACGATATTGATGTACATGGGGGAAAAATGCGGATAATCGGCCAGGGCCTGGGAGAAGGATTTGCCTTCCTTGATTTTTTGCTCCAGGCCGCCGACAAACTGCTGGAAGACAGGCTTATGGCTGTGCCGCTTCATGACCCGCAGCGCCTGGTCCAAGGCCAACCCGCTCTTGAGCAGCAAGCCGATCTGGTTGGTGAAAAAATCGATATCCGCGCGATTCAGTTTTTCCTGCCGGAACCGGAGCCGCAGGCTGAACCCCTGGGACAAGTCGAACCCTCCCTGGCGGCGAATGTTCAGGGGGCGCAAGCCCTGCTGCATGAGACGCCTGGCCGCACTTTCCTGATCCGGCGCCTCAAGAACCCCATCCTGCGCCTGGTTATCGGCATCCAAGGCCGTGTATTTAAATTGCCCCATTTTCGGTTCCCCTACAGACCCTGACCACCTCGCTGAAGGTGGTCAGCCCCTGCCGGACCTTGGCCAAGCCGTCGGCGAACATGGATTGTAATCCCTGTTCGCCGGCAATCTTTCTCAAATCCATCAGGTCCAACCCTTTGGAAATCCCGCGATTGATGGCCTCGTCGATAACCAGCAGCTCATAGAGCCCGATCCGGCCGGTATAGCCGGTGGCGGAACAGCGGTCGCAGCCCCTCCCCTCATAAATGGGGAAATCCTCGTCCGCGGACTGGTAGCCGAATTCGCTGAGCATCCCCTGCTCCACCTTGCAATGCGGGCAGATGCAGCGCACCAGCCGTTGGGCCAGCACGCCGCGCAGGGAGGAGGAGATAAGGAAGCGCTCCACCCCCAGGTCGGTCATCCGCACCACTGCGGAGATGGCATCGTTGGTGTGGAGGGTGGAAAAAACCAGATGGCCGGTGAGCGAGGACTGCACCGCGATCTCCGCCGTTTCCAGGTCGCGGATCTCGCCGATCATGATCACGTCCGGGTCCTGGCGGACGATGGAGCGCAACCCCGAGGCAAAGGTCAGGCCTATCTCGGCGCGGACCTGAATCTGATTGATCCCGTGCAGCTGATACTCCACCGGGTCTTCCACGGTGATGATCTTGTTGTCGCCGGTGTTGATCTGGTTGAGCGCACAATAGAGGGTCGTGGTTTTGCCGCTGCCGGTGGGGCCGGTGACCAGGATGATGCCGTCCGGCATGGCGATGAGGCGGCGGAACTCCTCCTCGATCCGGCTGCCCATGCCCAGCTTGGCCAGTTCCAGAATAATGGAGGCCTTTTCCAAAATCCGGATCACCACACCCTCGCCGAAGATGGTGGGCAGGGTGGAGACCCGCAGGTCGATCTCGCGGCCCGAGACCCGCATGGAGATCTTGCCGTCCTGGGGCAGGCGCCGTTCGGCAATATCGAGCCCGGCCAGCAGCTTGGTCCGGGAGATAATGGCGGGCTGCATGGCGTGGGGGGGGATCTCATAATCGTGGAGGATGCCGTCGATGCGCAGCCGGATCCGCAACCCGTCTCCAAAGGGTTCCAGGTGGATATCGCTGGCCCGGCGCGTGACCGCCGTATCGATCAGGTTGTTGACATACTTGATGACCGGCGCCTCGGAGGCCATGTCCTTGAGCTTGTCGATATCCGCCTCGTCAATGAGCATGGCGGCGGCCTCGCTCTCCTGCTGGCCCAGCTGATAGTGCTCGCGGATCAGTTGCTTGAGCTGGGCCTCCCCCAGAACCTGAATGGTGAAGGGCGAACCCAGGGCAAGCCGGGCGGAGGCGAGAATATCTGAGTCAAAAGGGTCGCTGGTCAGGAGAACTGGGCCGGCATCCCCGCGACGGAAGAGGAGGAAGGGATGATCTTTCAAAAAAAGCTGGGAGATGGGCGGAGTGAGAAAGTCGTCCGCTTCCCCGGGGACATACACGCTCAGACCCAGCTGCTGGGACAGGGATGCGGCCAGATCCTCCTCGCTGATATAGCCGAGGGAGAGCAGGATTTCGCCAAGCCGCCGGGAGACGGTTTCCTGATGGGCCAGAGCCCGCTCCAGCTGGCCGGATTGCAACCTGCCGTTGTTGACCAGCACCGAACCGATCTTTTCTTTTTTACGAAAGAAAGCGGATTGCATAGAAGAGCCGGGGCCTCTGCCGGAGGGAGTTATTCCCAGCTGCCAATGTCGGCGTTTTCTTTTTCCCCGCCGGGCTGGTTGTCCTGCCCGTAGGAATAGATATCCACCTCGCCATGCTCGCCGGGATTGCGGTACAGATAGGGATTGCCCCACGGGTCATTGGGCACCGCTTTTTTCAGATAGGCGCCGTCCCATTTCTCCGTGCCGGGATTGGTGACCAGGGCGGTCAGCCCTTCCTGCTGGGTCGGATAGCGGCCCACATCAAGGCGAAAGGCATCCATGGCCGACATGAGCATTTCGATCTGGGTCTTGGCCGTCTTCTGCTGAGCCTTGCCCAGTTTACCAAAGAGCTTGGGTCCGACCAGGGAGGCGATCAGTCCGAGAATAACCATGACGATCAACAGTTCCATCAGGGAAAAACCGCGCTGATTTTTCAGGATTCGTTGTTTCATAAAGATGCTTTCTGTCTGGCGAAGGTTATATCCTTAACCCGGTACACTTCGGCCCGGAACAAGGCGACAAGTCAGGAAAAGACTCCATTGTGCTTACAATGGGGGGGGCAAACATGTCAAGAAAAAATGGGGGCCCGCCGGGTGCGGGGCTTACTCACGGCCTGCGCCGCACCTGCATCAATCGCCCACCGATGATGGCCAGGATGCCGCAACCGGCGCTGAACAAGGCGCCCATCTTGGCCGCTCCCTGGATGATCGGGTCGGTGAAGGCCTCGCCCGCCACGAACAGGGCCACGGTCAGGCCAAGCCCTCCGATCAAGCCGACCAGCAGCAGCTCCTTTTTGCCGACCAGAGCAGGGAGCGGATAGCCGAGCTTCTTGCCCAGCAAAGCCATACTGAAGATGCCGCCGGTTTTGCCGATGGCCAGAGAAGCGAAGACCAGCCAGGTAGGAACGCCGATGGCGGCAAACTCCACCCCCGCATTGGCCAGGCCGAACATGAACAGGCCGAGATCCACCACCACCTTCCATTCGTGCTCAAAACTGGCAAGGGGAGTGAGATCCCCGGGATCTTCCTCGAAGAGGTGTTTGTGTTCACTGGGAGGATGGGGCAGGAAGGGAACGATGAAGACCAGGGCCAGGGCCGGATGGACATGGGCCTTGAACAACCCGAGCCAGCTGAGGCCGCCGCCCAGGAGGAGATAGGGCCAATAGCTGGCCGCTTTGCCCCGCCGCAGCAGGAAGGCGATAATCATGCCGGCCAGGGTAAGAGCCAGCCATTGCGGGGCAACAGGATGCCCCGGGTCCGGGTAGAAGACCGCAATGATCGCCAGGCCGATGGCGTCGTCGGCTATGGCCAGCAGCAGCAAAAAAGAGATGGCGGGATGGTTTTTGCCGAAAACCAGGCTGGCGACCAGCCAGGCCAGGGCTATGTCTGTGGCGGTGGGAATGCCCCAGCCCCTGCTGAGCGCGGGCGCGCCGATCAGGGCATTGAGGCCCAGGTAGACGAACACCGGCCCGACCACTCCGCCCACCGTTGCCAGCAGGGGGTTTATCGCCTTGCGCAGGGGATGGAGATCCCCGCCGGGCAGGCAGCTTTGGGTGATCTCCGAGGCGGCCATGCCGAAAAACAGCACCATGAACAATTCATTGGTGAGGAAATGGAAGCTGAGCGGCCCGAGCAAGGGCGCCTGGTTGAAGCGGTGGTAGCCTTCCGGCGAGAGGTTTGCCCAGATCAGGGCGACCACCACCCCGGAAAGCAAGGGGACCGAAAATTCCCGGAGCAGGTTAAAATGTCTTTTCACGATTCATCCCTTCATCCCTTGTTGGCTGACCAAAAATCCACGCCCAACCATAGCAAAAAACTATTCCCGGTCAAGGGAAATCGCCCTTCACTGGGCACCGGCCTCGTTGATCCTGGCGATCAGTTCGCCGATGTCCACCGGCTTCATCAGGTAATCGAACAGGCCGCGCTGCATGCCGATGATGCCGCTCTCCGTGGAGCCGTGCCCGGTGAGGATGATCACCTGGATCTTGGGGTCGTGCTGCTTGATCAGGTCCAGGGTGGCGAGGCCGTCCACCCCCGGCATCATCAGGTCTAGGAGAACCACGTCCGGCCGCCAGCCGGCAGCGAGCGCGGCCAGCGCTTCCTCGGCGCCGCCCACGGCTTTGGCGATAAAGCCCCGCAGCTCCAGACGCTCTGCCAGGGTAGTGCCGAAATCAAGCTCATCATCGACAATCAGAATCCTACGCGCGGTCATTGCTTTCACCCTCGCTGCCTTCACTGTAAACCGGGAAGGTGATGATAAAGGTGGTGCCGACTCCAACCTCGCTGCTCACCTCGATCTTGCCGCCCATTTTCTGCACGAGGCCATAGGTTATGGACAACCCCAGGCCGGTGCCCTTTTTCTCCTCATTGCCCTTGGTGGTGAAAAACGGCTCGAAGATATTCTTCAGGATCTCCGGGGCAATGCCCGGCCCGGTATCGGAGACGGCCACCATGACCGTTTTCTGGTTTTCCCGGCGCGAGGTGATATGGATCTCGCCGTCGTTGCGGATCGCGTCGATGGCGTTGTTGATCACGTTGAGAAACACCTGCTGCAGCTGGCCATGATCCGCCCGGATGACCGGCAGGTTTTCCTGAAGTTGCAGGATAACATGGATGTTGCGATAGGCGGCTTCTTTTTCCAAAAAGCTCAAGACCTCCTGGACGATCTCGTTGAGCTGCACCAGAGTCAAAGAAGTCTCCATCCGCCGGGCAAAGCCAAGGAGCCGGTGGGTGATGGTTCTCGCCCGGATCACTGCGTTTTGCAGGGAAGCCAGCTGGTCGAGAAATTTCTCCCGGTGGCGGAACCCCTGATCCATCCCGGCCAGATCCTGCATCAGCCCGGCCTTTTCCCCGATGATCGCCAGCGGGTTGTTGATCTCATGGGCAACACCCGCAGCCAGCCGGCCGATGGAGGCAAGCTTGTTCGAGTGTTCCGTTTCACTCAGAATGGCGTCCCGTGTTTCATCGGCCTCCCGGAACTTGCCCGCCAGAAAACGGGCAAGCCAGTGAACCACCCCGCCCGAGACAAAAAAACAGAGAGCCAGGGTAAGCAGCAGCCGCCCCTTGAAGGTGTGCCAGATCTTCCGCGCCTCGGCTCCCTGCTGGTCAAGGACCAGCAGCCAGGGCGTATTCTGAATCCGGCTCACTGCCCGGTAAAAGCTGTTGTCGCCGCGCATTTCTTCGAAAATGAGGATGTCATTCTGCTTGGGCTTGCGGGTGAGCTGGAAATCCTCCATGGCCCCGCCATGGTAGCGGGAACCGCTTTGCAAGGTGCCGCTGTCGTTGATGAGAAAGATGTCCTCCAGGGCCTCGGTGTCGGCCAGGGCCAGAAACCGGTCCAGGGTTTCGGTGTCGATGCTCGCCCGGAGCACCCAGTAATCCTCCAAAGACGGGTCCTTTTTGCTGGCGGCCACCACGAAATGGGGAACATTGCGGAAACCGGTGAAAACCTCGCTGACATACATCCTTCGGGTCAGTGCCTTGTGAAACCAGAGACTCTCGCTGTAATCCTTGCCCGCCAAGCGGTAGGGGCCGACATAGGCGCTCTGTATGCCGTCCGGGCCGACCACGCTCAGATCGACCAGACCCTGATGCTCCTTCTTGAGCTGCCGGAATATATGCTCAAGCCTCTTGGTGTCGGAAAGATCCTCGAAGCTGTAGGTGTCAATGACCACGGTGATCGCCGCCTCCAGTTTTTCCAGATAGGCGTTGATGGTCGCCCTGGCGCTTTCCGCGTTCCAGCGGGCGTTGGCGTATGAATCCTCCCGCAGGAGCTGCTGGTACTGGATAAAATTGAGACCCGAGGTGATCGACAGGGGAATCAGGGTGATGGCCAGCATCACGATGAGCAGGCTGTTGCGCATGCACCGGTACCGGGCCTTGGGAGAAAGATCCTTGCCGGACGGGCCGCAGAACAACGGGAAGTTGAACCTGGGGGAAAGGTTGTCGCTCATGACGATGCACTCCTCTCGTTTTCCAACCGGACAGTGGGCCGGACAATACCCCCCGGTCGCAATTGTTTGGCGATGGCCAGGGCGATGGCCTGGATCGCAGGGCCGATGACCCTGTCGATCACCTCGATTTTTTTCCAGACCAGATACTGGAAATGCGCCTCCTCAATGCCGCCGCAGATCACCAGGGAGGCCTCTTCCCTGATGAGCAGACTGCACAGCGCATCGCTCCCCGGCCCGGGCAGCAGCACCGTGCGCGGTTCCCCCGAGATCCTGCCCCGGACGATTTTGGCGATGAGAACCTCCGTGGCCAGATCGAAGCGCGGGGCTATATCGTTATTCTGCAGGGTTGCCAGGATCTTCATGCTCTCTTACCCAAGGTCATATTCCCGCATCTTCCGCCACAGGGTGGTGCGCCCCCAGCCAAGCGCCTTTGCCGCCCCGGTGCGGCTGCCGCCGGTCTGCATGAGCGCGGTGAGGATCTTCTTCTTTTCAATGGCGCTCCAGCTCGAAGCGTTGTCCGGTATCTCCGGCACCCCCGTCTTTGCGCCGGATTCCGGTGGCCCCGCCGCAACCTTCGCCCGGGGCGCCTTGCCTGCGTCGGCAAGCACGTAGGGGGGCAGATGCTCGACCTCGATAACCTCGCCCCGGCAGATATTGACCCCGTATTCTATGATATTGCGCAGCTCGCGAATATTCCCCGGATAGTGATAGCTGCCCAGCAAGCGCAAGGCCTGGACGGAAAGCCTTTTGACATTTTTCCCGAAACTGGTCGCAAACATCTGGAGAAAATGATCGATGAGCAGCCGCACATCGCCGTCCCGCTCGCGCAAGGGGGGCAGATGCACCCGCAATACATTGAGGCGGAAAAACAGGTCTTCCCGGAATTTGCCCTCTTGGACCAGCTGTTTCAGATCGCGATGGGTGCCGGTGATCAGCCGCACATCGACCCGGACCTTCTTCTGGCTGCCCAGGGGGAAGAATTCCCGGTCGTCAAGAACGGTGAGCAGCTTTACCTGGAGCGGCAGGGGCAGGTCGCCGATCTCGGTAAGAAAGATGGTGCCGCCCTGGGCAAGCTGGAACATGCCGTGCTTGTCGGCGTGCGCCCCGGTGAAGGCCCCGCGCATATGGCCGAAGAGCTCGGATTCGAGCAGGCTTTCGGGAAGCGCCCCGCAGTTTACCTTGATGAACGGATATTTGCCGCGTTTGGAGGCATGGTGGACTGCCTCGGCCAGAATATCCTTGCCGGTGCCGGTCTCGCCGGTGATCAGCACCGAAGAGTCGGTGTGAGCCAGAACCGGCAAGAGCTCGAAGATCTCCTGCATCTTCGGGCTATGCCCGAGAAGGCCCTTGGCCGGCCCCATCTCCTTCTTGCGGTCGATCTCCTGGAAGGCGGTGATGTCTTCAAGAACCAGAACCAGCGCCTGCCGCCCCTGTCTGGGATCCACAACCGGGGTGGCGGTGAAACGCATGGGGATCTTCTTGCGGTTCTGGCCGATGATATCGCCCTCGACACTGCAGGCAACCCCGGTCTCCACGGTCTGGCGGAACACCTGCACGTTTCTGCCGAAACTGCTGTGCAGCACCTGGTCGCAGTATATGCCGCGAACCTCCTCGCCGGAATACCCGGTAAGCGCCTCAAGGAAGCGGTTCATCAGGATGATCCGGAGATCCGGGTCGACAATGGCGATACCGTGCGGCACCCCATTGAGGATATCAATAAGATCAGGGCGAAACGCTTTGCTTTCTTCGGTTTCGGACATTGACCTCGGACCATTGAGCCTCTTGCAAAACTCAAGAAAGTCCCCTCCCCCCCGGAGCCTGCGCTTACCTGGCGGGGGAGGGTTAGGGAGAGGGGGAGCAAAGGGCACAGGCTGCACGCCAAAAGTGTTTCATATTGTCCCCACATGTTTCAGATACAACACTCTGAACCGGGAAGTCAATCTTTTTTTCGTGACCGCCGTACGGCATTAATTCCCGCACCACAGGAGGCACCCACAGCAACATTGCCCTCACAGCCCTCGCCGGTGCCAGGATAAAAGCCGCGCCCCGACAACCTCATTGTTCCACCTGAACCGCCCCGCATGCTCCATTTTGTTCCATAATGTTCTGCCGCCCTGTCTCCGCCCAAAAACTATTTTATACAACATGCCGTATTTATGGCAAATTTCACTGTGGCACGATCCTTGTATTATCACAGAGCAACAGCGCCTGGCCGTTCCGAGGCGAGGGAAACACATCTCACACTTTGCGGAGGTTGCCATGAAAACAGTCAACGCCTTTCAGAAATGGATGACAGCCATCACCTTTGCCGAGGCCGGCGAATGGGAAACTGCCAAAAAGATGATGCCCGTTGGCATTCGCAGCAGGGCTATCAATCAATTCCAAAAAATCTTCATGGCGGCGGCCTTTGCCGAAGAGGGTCTCCATGCCGAGGCGGTCAGCCTGGCGGAATACCCCAACCTCCAGGCCCCGAGCGGCGATGATTTCCTCCACTCGCTGGGCCTGGGCGGAATCCGCATGACCTACGGCGTTTTCGCCACAGAGTCCACGCGATAAAGAAAGGCCTGGGTTCGGCCATGCAGGCAACCGCGCTCATTGTTTCAAGCGATGCAGGCTTTGCGGAAACGATGAAAGCCCGGCTGCAAGGCTGGGATCTGAGGGTCGCCTTGTCCGGCGGCCCGGCAGACCCGCTGCCCAGCGAAGCGGAGGCGGAGATTGTGCTGCTCGACATCCGGCAGGCCGGCAGCGAGGGGCTCCATCTTTTGCCGGCCATCAGGGAGATAATGCCCGCAGCCGAGATCATTCTCATCAACCGGCCGGACAATATCCCGCTGTCCATCGCCGGGATGCAGGCCGGGGCTGCCGATGAACTCATCGCCCCGTTTGACACCAGCACCCTGAAAAACACCATTTTCGCCGCCCTACGGCGGAGGAAAAAACGGGCAGGGAAAAAATCGCTGTTCCGACGGTTCGGAGACGCCATGGCCGCCGCGACCTTTGCCCAGGCCGGCGAGTTTGACACCGCCCTTTCCCTGCTGGACGGCGAAGAGGAGGAAAACCCTCCCACCGGCCGGAAAAACCCATAGGACAGCCCCCCACAGCTGTCCACCAACCGAGCATGAGGACATTATGGATGACATCAAAATTCTGCTGGTAGACGACGAGGAAGATTTCATCAGAACCCTGTCGGAGCGTCTTGATCTCCGGGATCTTGGCAGCAAGACCGCGCTCAACGGCGAGCAGGCCTTGGGCTATGTGGGCGAAAAAGAACCCGATGTCATGGTCCTCGACCTGAAGATGCCGGGCATCGACGGCATGGAGGTGCTGCGGCGGGTGCGGAGAGCCTACCCCAACATCCAGGTCATTATCCAGACCGGACACGGCAACGATCTGGACGAGACTGAAGCGAGACGGCTCGGGGTGTTTGATTATCTGAAAAAACCCGTTGATATCGAGATCCTGGTGGAACGAATCAAGGCGGCCCATCAGGCAAAAAAGAACCTGCTGGACAGCTCCGCTTCTGCCGCGGCCTTTGCCGAAGCAGGCGAATATGAAACCGCCAGGGATCTGCTGAAATAATGATGGATTCGCAAAAAGGGAAAAAGGCCACAGGTCCGTAGCACAAAATCAAAAAGTTACAAGGCATAACCGTTGTAATCGCGGCTTCTTGCGATTTCAACAAATAATAGGGCCAGAGAAAAATGCACAACCAGACCACCGCCATAAACCGCCATTTCATCGTCAGCGGCGAAGGCATCGAGATCCGCCCCCTCGCCGGCTCATCCTTGTTCGAGGGCTATCCGCCGGAAGGCAGATTCCCTACCCTGCTGGAA
>JAZDIS010000467.1:0-3359 GCA_043804705.1 Pseudomonadota bacterium
ATTTGGCCACCAGCGGGTAGAAATGCCGGATCCAGGTGCCGTTTTCCAGGATTTCCTGCCGGAGGCCGACTCCAGCCATGATCCTGCGGATTGCCTCGCTGTGAACGGGAGCGGTGTCGACGGCGCCGTACTGATCATCCACTGATTTGCTGCGGTACACCTCGATCTGGTAGGGCGAAGTGGAATGGGCCTTCTTGAGCGCCTCAATGGTGGCAAAAAGCTCTCCCCGGCTCGGGCCATAGGGCATGAGCGCTTCGATGGAGACATAGGTCTGAGCGGCAATCCCTTGGGCAGTGTCCCGGGATTGGCGGATGATCAAACGGTCGTACAGGATGGTGCTGGTCGCCAGCACCAGCAGAAACACCACCAGGGTCACCCCCAGGATCCGGGAGAAAAGGTATTGGCGAAGGGAGCCGGCAAAAAACGGCAGGTCGGTCAACCGGCACAGGTATCGACAGCGGAAGGAAAAAGAATTACTGGGCATGGCCGGCTCCGGCGGGAACAATTTCAGGGCGATGACACACACCCGTCATAACCCAGCCGGGGTGCAACGGACTGGCTCTGTTCCCCGTGGACGAGCCGCTCAAGGTCGGCCACCACCAAATTCAACTCTTCCGACTGAGCGGTAAGCTGGGCGGAGGCGGCCGCGGCCTCCTCCGCAGTGGCCGCGATATGCTGGGTGGTGGAGGCGCTTTCGCTCATGGCCAGGGAAATCTGGGCGGTCCCTCTGGACTGCTCCTCATTGGCCTGGGTGATCGCGGAATTTTTCTCGCCGATCATGGTGGCGGACTCGACTATGCCGTCGAAATCGTTATTGATGCTCTTGAGAGAGGAGGCACAGGTGACAATCCGTTCCACGGTGGCATCCAGCAACTGTTGAATCCGATTGGCCTCCTGGGCCGTCTTCATCGCCAGCTTCTTCACTTCGCCGGCGACCACCGCAAAGCCGGCCCCGGCCTCGCCGGCCCGGGCCGCCTCCACCGCAGCGTTCAAGGCCAGCAGATTGGTCTGAAAGGCGATGCTGTCGATGGTGGAGATGATCAGCCTGATCTGGCCGCTGTCCTTTTCTATCTCGGTCATGTTCTGGGTGAGTCCGGCCAGGGCCTTGACCGATTGGCCGGATTTGGTGATGTTCTCTTCCATCAGCGATTCCGATCCCTGGGTCAAGGCGGTGGTCTGCTGGCTCTGGACGGAAATCTCCTCCAGGGAAGCAGAGGTTTCCTCAGCAATACTGGCCTGCTGGGAGGCGGCATCGGACAGTACCTGACTGCCGGTGGCGATTTGCGCGGCGGCGCTGGAAACCTGAAAGGCGCTGGCCTGAATGTTCCTGGCCGCCAGACCGAGAACCCTGGTGAGCTGCACTGCCAGCAGCCGGGAAATGACCAGGCCGGTCAGCACCGCGAAAAGGGCCAGGCCAGCCACCGTAAATTTGGTGGCCCGAGCCGCGGCCAGCATGACGTTATCGGGCAGGATGCTCGCTTCCGCTTCTTTGCGGATTTGATGGAGCAGACCCTGGACCTGGCGGAGGGCGGGAATGGTCTCGGAAATGTAAATCGTCAGGGTTTCTTCCTTGTTGTCCAAGCCATCGATCTTGATCGCGGTCTGGTGCAGGTCGTAATGGGGTTTCTCCATCTGTTTGAAAAGGGGGGCCAACTTGGGCACCATCGCCTCGGCCTTCTTGCGTTCCTCCCCGTACAGCCATTTGCCGAGCTTGCACTTGTGATCATCGGTTTCCACCGCAAGCCGGGTGACGGCGGGATCGGTGAAGAGGAGGCTCACCTTGCCCGCCCAATTGAGGTGATCCACCTCCCTCTCGGTCAGGGTGAGATAGAGTTCGTGTCCCGCCACCACCTCATGGGCATCCTCAATGATGTGGTTGATGCCGATAACGCTTCCCACCCCGCAGATAACAAGAAAAGACAGCACCACCGCAAAGCCGATGGTGATCCGGGCATTGACGGTCAGGCGGCGAAACAGGGATACGGATCCGGATGTTTTCTGCGGCATGGGGCAGTGCTCCTTGGCTGAGAAGTGATGTTGCAGGCTTGGACCTGTCTGCCTCGCGCCACCGCTGCTAAGTAGACCGGGTGACGGAGAAGAGGGTGTTCAGCTTCAGTTCGGTAAACAGGTCAAACATGGGGCCTGGCAGATTGACAACCGACAGGGTCCCTCCCTTGGAGGCCAGCTGCTTGTAGAGCAGCAGCATCTTGCCGATACCGGAGCTGCCGATGTGCCGCACCTCCCGGCAGTCGATGATCACCTCCCGCACGGAGTCAAAATTCAATTGCCCCACTTGCTTTTTCAACTCGTCGGCCCCTTTTTCGTCCACAATCCCTTGAAGGACAATGCGCACTTGGGCGCCGTTCTGGATGGTTTCGATATCCATGGCAATTCTCTCTGCTCAAAATAGGTTTTGTGCGCAACGGCCAGAAATCAGCAGGCGCGTATTTTCGGATGGACACTAAGCCGTCGTTGATAAACGACATGAACGACACGATCCCGCGAACGGCGGCAGGGCCGTGACGCTGCTGTTAATTTCACTGACCAAAACAATATACATGGCACGGTTAGAAAAACAACATGTTATAATTTTCGCCTGAAAACTGTAAGATGCTGGTATGTATAGAAAACAATTACTGTTTTGCAATGAGTTCATAACGCTTCGTGGTTACACCAGGGACGCCGCCCTGTTTTTGAGAATATTGGGCCAATGCGGAGAAGAGAAGACGGTCATCCACAACAGAGGAGAGGAACATGCAAATACTCAAAGAATTCAAAGAATTTGCCATGCGAGGCAACGTGGTCGACATGGCGGTCGGCATCATCATCGGCAGCGCCTTTGGCAAGATTGTCAGCTCCCTGGTCCAGGACGTCATCATGCCGCCCATCGGCCTGATCATGGGCAATGTAGATTTTTCGAATCTGGCCCTCACCCTCCGGGCGAAAACCGAGACCGCCGAGGCGATCACCCTCAAATACGGGGTGTTCATCAACACCATCCTGGATTTCACCATCGTGGCCTTCGCGATCTTCATGCTCATCAAGCAGATAAATCGACTCAAGAAAACGGAGGCGGTTGCTCCTGAACCCGCAACCAAGGAATGCCCCCAATGCTGCTCAAGCATTCCGGCCAAGGCGATGCGTTGCCCGCACTGCACCTCGGAGCTTCAGGCTGTATAGAGAGGGGGAATGAAAATTTGGAAATGGATAGGAGGGGTGCCGCTGCCGACTTAGCGTTGAGTTCTGCGGCTCTGTCCGCAGAAACGTTTTGTTGGAAAGGGGCCGCAGGCTCGCGAAATCATCTCCCGAAGCCGACGCCTTTCTCTTCTCGAAGCCCAGGAGCGCTCGCAAAACAGGGT
>JAZDIS010000468.1:0-3545 GCA_043804705.1 Pseudomonadota bacterium
AACGTAATCAAAAAATCAGTGCACTCCCCAGTTTTTTGAGATAGACAGTAATAGTTTCATGCAGCCAATGTCGTGATGCGTGAAATAGATTCACCCGCGATTATTTAAGCTTATTCGTTGACGTAGTAGTCCTGCAAACCAAGCCAGAATCCCGGCGTGGTGCCGAAGGCGCGGGAAAACCGCAGGGCGGTGTCGGCGGTGACCGAACGCTTCCCGGCGCAAATTTCGCTGATGCGCATGGCCGGAACGCCGATGGCCTTGGCCAACCGGTATTGGCTGATCCCCATGGGTGTGAGAAATTCTTCCCGCAGTATCTCGCCGGGATGGATATTGGGCAGTCTGTTCATGGTTGCCTCCTGTCAATGATAGTCGCAGATTTCGACCTGTTCCACGTTGCCGTCCGTCCAGGCAAAACAGACCCGCCACTGGTCGTTGATCCGGATGCTCCATTGTCCGTCGCGGTCTCCGGAAAGCCGTTCAAGGCGATTGGCCGGGGGGATACGCAGATCGTCGAGAGCACGTGCGTTGTTCAGCATTCTCAGCTTGCGGCGAGCGGTGGCCTGAATCTGATTGGGCAAACGCCGCGAAAATTCGCCGCGCCAGACCTTTTCCGTGTCGCTGTCGTGGAATGCGGTGATCATGAAATATAGTATTGTGTCGCAATAATATTGTCAAGCGGTATGGGCGGATTTTTTGTGCTTATTGCTCCCGTTTTCAACAATTCCGGAGAGCCCTTGCTCGCCCAAGGCGACGCTGGTAAGTTATGTAAGCTATTTATGAAATTGTCGGTAATTTGGATCGGAGTACATAATGCCAAGCCAGGCAAGATTAGACATCCCCGGCTTGATACATCATGTGATAGCTAGTGGCATAGAAGGGCGGGACATCTTTCTTGATGACGAAGACCGCCCGGTTCTTTAACAATGAACTGCGCCGCGGACAGCACCGATCCTCAGACATGGCCGTCCGTGCGGTGAATGAGGGGATCGCCCTGACCTTCGGTGAACGATGTCCGCAACAACGAGCAGTTGATGAGCATCGTTGCCGGTTCCTGGCACGCATAGCCTTTATTGGTTGGGAAAATGGATCTGGCCCTTGGGAGGAATTCTTTCCCCGGGCCATATTTATGTGTATATTGCGGAGCGTCTTTTCCGGATTGTCCGGGCGGGCGCTTTCGGTTTGCATAAGAATGATTCGGCGAAAATTGCCTTGCGCCGTGGGTGGCGTGTGGATGTGGGAAGGAGCATAAGAACATGATACTGACAGCGGAAGAATTGCAGGCAGCCTGCGCAGCCATTGAACCGGCCGGCAAGGAGGTTATGGCCCAGGCCCAGGCCAAGCTCAATAACTTGACCAAACCCCTGGGCAGTCTCGGCAAGCTGGAGATGCTGGCGGCCAGAACCTGCGCCATGCGGAGAACCATTGCCGCCAAGGTGGAGAAGAAGATCATCCTCACCTTTGCCGGGGACCACGGCGTGGTGGCCGAGGGGATCAGCGCTTTCCCCCAGGAGGTCACCCCGCAGATGGTCCTCAATTTCCTGGCCGGAGGCGCCGGGGTCAATGTCCTGGCCCGCCATGTGGGGGCCGAGGTGCGGGTAGTTGATGTGGGCGTGGCCGTGCCGATTGAGGCCGAGGGCTTGCGGCAGTGCAAGGTTCGTCCCGGCACCGCCAATATGGCTAAGGGTCCGGCCATGAGCATCGACGAGGCCGTGGCGGCCATCGGGGTCGGCATGGAGATGGCCCGCGAGGCCATCGAGGATGGGGCCGAGATCCTGGGCACCGGCGACATGGGCATCGGCAACACCACCCCGTCCGCCGCCCTCTTTGCCGCCCTGCTGCCTGCCAAGGTGGCCGATGTGACGGGCCGGGGCACCGGCATCGACGATGCCATGCTGCTACACAAGATCGCGGTGATCGAGCAGTCCCTGGCCGTGAACCGGGAGCGGCTGGGCTCTCCCCTGGGGGCGCTGGCCGCAGTGGGCGGGTTGGAGATCGCCGCCATCTGCGGTTGTATTCTGGAAGCGGCTCGGAGCCGAATCCCGGTGGTGGTGGACGGCTTTATCTCCAGCGCCGGAGCCCTGGTCGCCCAGCGCCTTGCCCCCCATGTCCTGGACTACTGTTTTTTCAGCCACATGTCGGCGGAGCAGGGCCACCGGATCTTCTTTGAGAAGATGGATTTGAGCCCCCTGCTGCACCTTGACCTGCGCCTTGGCGAGGGAACCGGCGCGGCCCTGACCATGAATCTGGTGGAGGCAGGGCTCAAGATCATGAACGAGATGGCCACCTTCGGCGAGGCCGGGGTGAGCGAGGCGTAAATGTCCAGCAGCACCACATCTGCTTTGTCATCGGCCTGCTCATGTGCAATAGCACATTTCGCAGACCTCTTTCGCGCATCTGCGGCACTGCTGAACATTTCCATTTTGTGGATTTTCTCCAATTCCGGCATCAAGCTGGATAGCTACCGCGAGGCCGGTTGAAGACCATGTTGCTGGACGCCAAGATCGCCATCGCTTTTCTCACCATCCTGCCGGTGCGGTTGCCTGCGGGGTTGCCTCCTGACGGGTTCAGGCGGAGCGCCGGTTTTTTTCCCCTTGTCGGCTGGCTGATCGGCGGGTTTCTGGCCGGGGGTGCTTGGCTTTTTGCCTGGTTCAGCCTTCCCCCCATGGTGAGCGCGGTGCTGCTGGTTGCCCTTGGCGCTTGGCTGACCAGGGGGTTGCACCTAGATGGCCTGGCTGATCTGCTGGATGGCTTGGGCGGCGGGCAGACCCCGGAGCGACGCCTGGCGATCATGAAGGATTCAGCCACTGGGGCCTTCGGGGTGATCGGGCTGGTGCTGTTGCTGGTCCTGAAGGTTGCCTGTCTGGCCTCACTTGTTGCCAGCGGCGAGGAAATTTTCTTTGCCCTGTTCGCCGCGCCGGTAGCGGCCCGCTGGGCCATGGTCACCTTGGCTTGCGGCGTGCAATACCCGCGGGCCAGCGGCACCGGCCACGCCTTTGTCGGCAAGGTCGGCCCAAGGGAACTGGCGTTGGGCGCTCTCCTGCTGGCACCGCTTATCTGGTGGAATTGGTCAGCTGGCCTGAGTATCCTCGGCGCCGCGATGCTGCCGGCCATCGGGCTCCGGTTCAAGGCGAGTAGGGCTCTGGGCGGGGTCACTGGCGATGTGCTGGGCGCTTCCTGTGAATTGGGCGAGGTCTGCGGCTGGCTGGCTGCGGTGGTCTTGTTCGCTGCTGCCAATTGATTGTGAAGAGTATCACATCATGGGTAAAAGAGGCTGTGTGAGAGCGTAAGTCACTAAAACAACACCTCTTCTTGGTTTTGCCTATGCAGTTAAATTCAATTTGAGGATGTCCTTGATTTGTTGGAAGTGATTGTCCAAGGTGTAAATTTCACAATCATTTTGTTTTGCATTTTGGGCAATGATTAAGTCAGGTATTCCTACGCCATTCAAGCCACTCCGTAAGCATTTATATTGAAATTCGCTTATTTGTTCCCAATTTATGTTTGTTTGTAACTTCTTGATATTGTGCAATAAGGAAACGATTCTG
>JAZDIS010000469.1:0-3402 GCA_043804705.1 Pseudomonadota bacterium
CAGGAGATTAACTCCCATCATACTGAAATAATTTAAATTTGAGACAATACTGCGCTGGAGGGTGAATGTTTCAAGGAGGGAATTGTATGACATGTCAGGAAATTCCTGATATGTCAGGCTAGGGTAATCCGACAGATAGACTATACGGTAGTCTTACCAAAAGCTCTACTACTATTAAAAAAAGGGAGGTGCGAACAACTGTCCGCACCTCCCTTTGGCTCATCTTCTTCTATTTCTTCTATAATGCTTGCCCCGTTTACTTCTTCGCCGCAGCAACCTCCGCCCCGCCGCCTTCCAACCCGGCAGTGATGGTTTTCGCAAGCTTGTCTTCAATCAGGGTGGTGATGCCGTCCTGGGTAAAGATCGCCTCCTTGCGGATGGTCTTGGTGGCGTTGCCCAGGGCGATCCGCAGCTTGCGGTCGCTGACCAGGGCAAGGGCCTTGCCGATCCGGACCTTCAATTCCTCGGGGCTCAAGCCTTCGGCCTGGCCTATGGGCCCGAGCTCCTTGGTCTTCATGGTAAAATCGGTGATCAGTTTGACAAAGCGCGGCGCCTCCGCCGCCGAGGCCCACTGCAGACCAAACCGCTCCGGCTTGATCCCGACCTCGGCCAGAACCTTTTTCACCAATGCACTCACACCCATCGCATCGTAATTACCAACCTGGTAATGGCATTCACCGAGTTGTCAGCCACCCGAGAAGATGGCGTCGGCGCCTTCGGCAAACCCGCGCAGGACAAAGGCCGGATCGAGACGTCCGGTGCACATCACCCGGATGGTCCGCAGATTCGGCGGATACTGGTAACGGGAAACCCCGGCACTGTCCGCTGCGGCATAGCAGCACCAGTTGCAGAGAAAACCCAGGATCTTCGGGTTGAAATCGTTCTGACTCATAACCACTACTCCTCTACTTATCGCCAAAGGCGGTGATTTGCGCGTTGATCTGTTCGTCGGTGAAGCCGCCCATGGAGATGGCGAATACCGGGCAATGCGAGGCGCAGATGCCGCAGCCCTTGCACGAGGCGGTGATGGTTTCTGCCTTGCGTTTGCCGTTTTCGTCCTTGCTGATCCGGATGGACTGATACGGGCAGAGCGATTCGCATAGGCCGCAGCCGATGCACGCCTCCTTGTCCACGCAGGAAATGGTGGGCTCCACCGAAACAAAGCCCTTGCAGAGCGGGATGGATGCCTTGGCCGCCGCCGCCTGCGCCTGGACGATGATCTCCTCCACCGGCTTGGGCGAATGGGCCAGGCCGCAGACATAGACCCCGCTCACCGGCAGTTCCACCGGGCGCAGCTTGACATGGGCCTCGAGGAAGAACTTGTCCTCGTTCACAGGAATCTTCAAGAGCTTGCTCAAATCCTCGGTCCCTTCGGCCACGATGCCGACACTCAGGGCCAGCACCTCCGGGGCCATGGTGACCTCGTCGCGGAGGATCGGATCGTAAAAGGTGACGCTGGTCTTCTTGCCGCTGGACTTGAACTTCGGCTTGTTGTCCATGGTGTAGGGGATGAAGACCACCCCTTTTTCCCCGGCCTCGCGGTAAGCGTCCTCGGCAAAGCCGTAGGTGCGCATGTCGCGGTAAAGCACCACCACCTGGGAGGCCGGATCAAGCGATTTGATCTTGAGGGCGTTTTTCACCGCATGGTTGCAGCACACCTTGCTGCAATAGTTGAGATCATCCCCACGGGAACCGGCGCACTGCACCATGACCACCGACTTGGGCGCCGGATTCTTACCCTTGCCGGACAAACGCTGCTCCAGCTCGCGCTGGGTGACGATGGCCTCGGAGTACTTGACCGGGTTGCCCAGCACCACCTCGGGCCGATGTTCGCGGCCGCCGGTGGCAATGATGATCACCCCATGGTCGAGGGTGGTTTCCGTACCCTTCTTGCCCTTGGTGGTGGTGAGCACCGAGCTGAAGTTGCCGACAAAGCCGTTGACCTGGGTCAGTTCGGTATTGGTCAGCACCTCGATCTTCTTGTTCTTCTTCACCGTGTCGGTCAACGCGCCGAGAACCGTGGACACCGTGTCGCCTTGCAGAGTGTAGGAAAGATGCTGGAGATGGCCGCCCAGGGTCGCCTCCTTTTCCACCACCGTGGTATGGAAGCCCTGCTCGGCAAGGGTAAGGGCCGCGGTCAAGCCTGCCACCCCGCCGCCCAGAACCAGGGCCTTGGCGGTAACCGGCACGGTCTGCTCGGGCAGGGGCTGGATGTGACGGGCCTTGGCAACGCCCATCCGCACCAGATCCATGGACTTTTGCGTCGCGGCCGCCGGTTCGTTGGCATGGACCCAGGAACAGTGGTCGCGGATATTGACCATCTCGAAGAGACAGCGGTTGAGGCCTGCATCCTTCAGGGTTTCCTGAAAAAGCGGCTCGTGGGTTCTCGGGGAACAGGCGGCAATAACCACCCGGTTCAAGTTGTGCTCCTTGATTTTGGCCTTGAGCACCTCCTGGGCGTCCTGGGAACAGCTGTATAGGCTCTGGGCATGGTAGACCACACCTTCCATGCCCTCGGTGTACTGCTCCACAGCAGGCACATCGACCACGCTGCCGATGTTGATCCCGCAATGGCAGACAAAAACGCCGATGCGGACCTCTTCATCCTTGCCGGTTTTCTGTTCCTTGGGATAGGTCTTGTGCACCAGGGCCTTGCCGCGATCCTTGGCAATCAACCCGGCCGCCAACCCCGCAGCCGCGCTGGACTGGGTCACGCTCTCCGGAATATCCTTGGGCCCCTGGAAGGCCCCGGCCACCATGACCCCAGGCCTGGTGGTGAGCAGCGGGGCAAAGGTCTCGGTCTTGCAGAAATCGTAATGGTTCAGGGCAAAACCGGCGATCTCGCCAAGGTTCTTGGCATCAGCCGGAGCGTCGAGGCCCACGGAGAGCACGACGATATCGTAGGGCTCGAAGCGGTGCGTCCCGTCCAGGGTGGAATAGGTGAGTTTCAGGTTTTTGTCCCAGGGCATGACATCGGCCACCCGGGCGCGGACAAACCTGATCCCCATGGACTCCGCCTTCTTCTGGGCGGCATCGAAGCCCTTGCCCTGTGTCCGCATGTCCATGTAGTAGATGGTGATCTCCACCTCGGGGTCATGTTCCTTGGCAACCATGGCCTCCTTGATGGCATACATGCAGCAAACCGAAGAGCAGTAACCGTTGTTGCAGCCCAGATCCCGGGAACCCACGCACTGGATAAAGGCGATTTTCTTGGGATGCCTGCGGTCGGAGAGGCACTTCACCTCGCCCTCAAAGGGGCCGGAGGCGCAGAGCAGCCGCTCGAACTCCAAGCTGGTCATAACATCCGGATGCTGCCCGTAGCTGTACTTGGCCAGGGTTGCGTCGGGGATGCGGCCAAAACCCGGAGCCATGATCACCGCGCCGATCTGGATCTCTTTTTCC
>JAZDIS010000470.1:0-4097 GCA_043804705.1 Pseudomonadota bacterium
CCGAAGAGGTGGTGAGCCTGGCCAGGGCCATGAATGCCATGGCCGATCAGCTCGATAGCCGGATCAAAACCATCGCCCGGCAACACAGCCAGCTGCAGGCGGTCTTTTCCAGCATGATTGAAGGGGTGATCACGGTGGACACCGAGGAGCGCATCCTCGATATAAACCAGGCCGGAGCCAGCCTGTTGCACCTCGACCCGGAGACCCTCCGGGGAAAAAACGCCCTGGTGGCGGTGCGCAATCTCGCCCTGCAACGCTTTATCAGCCAAGCCCTTGCCTCTGCCAGGCCCATCGAAGGGGAGATCGACCTCATCGACCGGGAAGGGCAGGAAAAATATTTTTACGCCCACGGTACACGATTCCAGGATGCCTCGGAGATGACCAGCGGCGCGATCATCGTCATCAACGATATCACCAACCTGAGGCGACTGGAAAATATGCGCCGCGATTTCGTGGCCAATGTTTCACACGAGCTGAAGACCCCGATCACCTCCATCGAAGGCTTTGCCGAAACCCTGCTGGACGGGGCACTGGACTCCCCGGAGGATGCCAGGAGGTTTGTGGAGATAATCGCCAAACAATCAAAACGGTTGCACGCCATCATCGAAGACCTCCTCGCCCTGTCCAGGTTGGAGCAGGATCAGGAGCAGACCGCCCTGGTGCTCACGGAAGAAAAAATCAGCAACCCGCTGCGGAGAGCCATCGAGACCTGCGACCTCAAGGCTGCCGAGAAAAAAATCAGCCTGGAACTGGACGCGGCCAATGATCTCTCCGCAGGCATCAACAGTCCCCTGCTCGAACAAGCGGTCACCAACCTCATTGTCAATGCCATCAAGTGCAGCGAGGAGGGCGGCAGGGTGTTGGTACGAGGAAAGCAACGCGACGCGGAAACCATCGCCATCGAGGTCCAGGATTTCGGGACCGGGGTCGCAGCCCAGCACCTGCCGCGCCTGTTCGAGCGCTTCTACCGCAGCGATGCGGCCCGCAACCGCAAACTTGGCGGCACCGGTCTGGGACTGGCCATCGTCAAACACATTGTCCAGGCGCATGGCGGCGAGGTGGGTGTCCAAAGCGAAGTCGGCAAGGGCACAACCTTCACCATCCTGCTGCCTAAGGAAATACACCATGAAAACAACACGAAAACATAGCAACCCCATTTTAAGCACCGCGCTGGAAAAGGCGGCCAAACATATCTGCACGGCCAGAAGCGGGCTATGCCCCCATGTGGTCGAGCAGTATCCCTGCCCCAGCGACTGCACCCTGGACACCACCGCCTGGGAATGCTGGGCTCAGTACTTCCTCGATCAGGCGACCCCTTCCCGCCCCCGGAAAACCACCCGCTGAAAACCACGCTCATATCCCCCCTTCTTGGCCCGCCCCCTCTCCTGAATCAAACCTTGTTACGAATCTAACACTTCCCTGATAGAACTCACCTATAGCTATAAGGAAAGAAGATGACGGCAGACCGCCAATAATCAACCAGGGGGTGAAATGGTGAGCAGAGTTTCCGTTGCAGGCCTTTCGATGATCCAGACAGGGACGGAACAAGAGCCCAGGCCCACGGAACGCGAGTGCATCGCCCTGCTCGCCCTTGACCCCCATTGCCTGAACAGTCTGCCCTTTTTCGGCTCCGACGCCACCACCGGCTGCGAAAACGAGCTACAGGTGGCGGTGGCCGGCAGCCGCGAGGCGGCGGATCTGCCCAGGGCCATTGAACAGTCAAGCTACTACGCCAACATCATCAAACGGGCCGGTCGCGGCGAAACCTCGCCCCGGGCCCGGCGGGATCTGGAGCGCTACCTCAGCGATAACGTCGAGCAGGTCTGGGAAAACAGCTGGGTGCGTTTTCCCCTGTCCTGCCTGCACCCAAACGCCATAAACATCCTGGCCGGGGACCTCAAGGCCGACAAACAGGATCCCGCCCGGGGCGAACGCTCCGATAGCGCCCGCTTCTTTGTGGAGGAGGGAGGAGAAAGACATCTGCGCATCCCCATCAGCTATCTGCTCAAGCTGGCCCTGGCCGATGTCATAGGCGAAGCCTCCAGCCAGGAAACGGTGCGAAAAACCGGGAGCCGGTTGCTTACCCATCTGTTGAGTGACAACACCTCACCCGAGACCTTTTCCTTCCATGTGACCGGCATGCACCCCCACACCGGCTATGGCCGGGCCCTGGCCAGGGAGACCGCCAAACGTTTCCTCTTCACCCAGCTGCTGATCATGTACGCCAACGAAAAGTTCGAGCTGGTCCGGCGGGGGCAGAAGGCCATGCTCTTCTTCTCCCCGCATCCGCCCATGCGGCAGCGGGCTCTGAACGAATGCATCTCCGACGCCTTCTACCGCAAGCTGTTCATGAGCCCCTGCCTCTCCGGCTGGGACGAAGGCGAGGCCAAGCACCAGTACATGATCCTCTGCCATCAGGTCTTGAGCCGCAGCCACCTGAACGCGGTGATGAAGATGCGCGAGGCAGGCATCATCACCACCAACCTGGTGATGATGCCCCACACCTCCAACATCAGCCTGGCCAACAACGGCACCCATGTCAGCATGGGCAGCCGCAAGCTGAACCGGATGCTGCGCGACCCCGCTTCCGGATTCACCCCCCGGCACGAGAAATGTATGGGCGACCTGGTGGCAAAAATCATGGAGCATTTCCTGCCCCTTTTTGTCACCACTTACAGCGCCGCCCCCTACCGCCTCGCCTTCGAGGATTTCCATCCGGAACAGGCCCTGGGCTTTCTCCCCCACCAACTGGATTACACCCACCTGCGCAGGCTCTGGCGGCGCTGGCGGAAAAAGGCGCACAATAAGTTCTGCGGCCAGGCGCTCACTCCCTTCGGACCCCAGTTTATAGACCAGATCGTCGGGAAGGCTTGCCGCTGCAAGGGGGATTTTATCCCTGATTTCCGGCTCATCGATTACCCGGTGGCCCTGCTTTCCACCGAGCGGAGCGCCAGCCAGGACGGCCGGATCCACAACGACCGCCGCCTCAAGGAAGACCTGGACATGATGGGGATCTTCGACAAACGGATGTCGGTCTACCTGCCGTACAAGCTGCGGGAATTCGAGGTCATGGGCTTTTCCGGCTTCGAGGCCCGGTACTATTCGCTTTTTGAGCAGTTCGCCGGCGACCTGGGCCGGGCCACCGATCTACAGATGCTGCTCAACGCCCTGGCCTTTAAATTTATCGCCTCCGGCGCCTGTAGCCATCAGCATATTCCCGATACCCCCTTTATCGAAAGCGAGCGGCGCCAGATCCTGTTCGGCACGGCCATCGGCATCCCCACCTTTTTCGTGCACAAGGAGACGCCCAACCGTTTCCTTCGGTCCATCCTGAAAAGGACCAAAAATACCCGGACCAGCCATCGCTACGGGGGCTATCTGCGGGTGCTGCATCAGGAGTACCGCCTCGCCCTTCTTGAAATTATCCGCGAAGAGGCGGCCGATCTGGTGGAGGGTTTCGGTTTTGCCGGCCTGCTGGCCGATCTGGAGCTGCGGTTGCGGGAGCCGGCCCAACACGGGGCCGCAGGCCGCTTGACCACCGGGATTCTCGCCAAGGGGGGCGCAAATTCCCCCTACGACATGCCGGCCAAGGATTTCAACCTGGCTGCGGAGCGTTATTACCGCGAGGAGTTACGCCAGGAGCAGATCAATGAAGGGTGGCAGTATGCCGCCGAGGATATAAAGGCCATGGCCGCCGGCGAGATCCCGCTTTCCCTGGAGGTGCGCGCCGAAGTGACCGCCATCCTTGGGACGCAGGAAATCGACGCCTTCCTCCGCCAAACCAAGGATGAACTGCGGGGCGATTCTCTTGCCCCGGCAAACGCGGCGCGGCTGCTGCAACTCATGGTCATTGCCGAGGATCTGGACAGCAAGCGGCAAAAATAGACGCTTCAGGAGAGCATCCATGCATCAATACGTCGAGCGGTTGAGCGGCACGGTGATGACCGAAAAACTCTTCGGCGACCGGATCGTGCGCTTCCTCTACTCCCGGGCCAGGGAGAAGGCCCCCTTCCTCTTTCGCCTGGCAACCTCGGCCCGCATGTCGAGCCTGTTGGGCCTGTATCACTTCGATCTGGCCCTGGGACCGCGACTGAGCG
>JAZDIS010000471.1:0-31022 GCA_043804705.1 Pseudomonadota bacterium
AGCATCTCCGCCCCGGGGACGCCCTCTGCGAGGTCGTCCTGCAAAACCTGGGCATAATTGATGATGCCGTTGATGGGGTTATTGATTTCATGGGCCACCCCGGCGGCCAATTCGCCGATGGAGGCAAGCTGCCCGGCCCGCATGGTTTCGGCCCGATACATTTTTTCCTCGGTGACATCCCTGAGGAGGATCAGGGCCTTGGTCTGGCCATCGACATCGATAAAGGGCGCATAACTCTGCTCATAATGGCGGTGATTGGACATGATCTCTTCGGTGCGCTGCACCTCGTTCTGCTCAATGGCGGCATGCATCCGGCACACTTCGCAGGGCTCCCCCCGCTGCTTGTAGACCTCATAGCATTTTCCGCCGATCTTGTCGCCAAAGATCCTGCTCAGAACCTCGTTCTGATACTCGATGATGAAATCATGGTTGACTATGTGCATCCCCTGATCGAGAGCGGAGAGAATCCCCCGAAACTTGTCCCTTTCGGTGCGCAGCTGCCTATCCACTTCCTGCTGCACCGTAATATCCTCAAAGCTTTCCACTGCGCCGACGACCCTGCCCGCGGCATCTCGCAACAAATCGGCATTTTTACTAACAATCCTAATCCGGCCATCCTTGGTCTTGATCTCGCAAATCCGGTTGGAAATAGGTTTCCGGACCGTTTCAGAATACACCCCGCAACCTTTTTCCGTGCAGGGATGCAAAGCAAAAATGGTGCACGGCTTGCCGAGAACCTCATCTTCCGTATATCCCGTTACGCTTTCGGCCTTCTTATTCCAACTGGTGATGTTCCGGTTCAGGTCAACAGTGAAAATGGCACTGGGAATAACATTGTAAACAAGCTCGGCCTGTTCCAGAGACTCGATGAGCTGATCCTCTGCCCAATGGCGCTCATCGACCTCAAGGCGCAGGGAATTATTGAGTTTTTTCAGCTCCAGGGTTCGTTCGTCAACCCGACGTTCAAGTTCTTCATGACTTCTTTTCAAAACCTCTGCGGCAAGGTTCCGCTCAGTGACATCATGTAAAATCTCGATAATGCCAAGGAGCTCATTTTTGTAGTCCAAAAGGGGAGAGGCAAACACTTCGTATTGACGAAGCTCGCCGGTCTTTAAGGTAATAGACTGAGAAACCGTGACTGATTTACCGGTCTCAAGAACCTCCATGAGCGGACACTCGTACCCGAACTGATCACAGGGTTTCGTCCTGCCAAAAAACACCCGGTAACAATGGGAGTTTTCGGAAAACTTCTCGTTGCTCCTTCGGGCAACAGGGAAATCCCGGGCTGCCTGGTTAATGAGTTTTACCCGCATATCCGTCCCGACCACCAGAACAGGGTCAGTCACTCCGTTGATTACCGACTGCAGAAAACGGAGGTGCTCCAGCAACATGCGGCCAACGGCCCGCCTGTCTTCTTTTGCTACCCTGAGATCAAACATTTTCCTCCTCCTCAGCGTTACTGCTTACCATCAAAGGCTCTCAGGTTGGCTCAACACCTTATCCATCTCGTCAGCCAGATAGGAAAGATGGGCTTTTTCCTCATCGGCCAGGCGCAGAAAAAAAGCCCGGACCTCCGGATGGGTACTCTTTTGCGCCATGCGGCTGTACAGATCAAGGGCCTGGGTCTCAAGGGTCATGGCCAGCTCCAGGATATCCCGTTTGGCGTGCAGATGGCCTTCGGCTCGGACAAGAAAATCCTGCACCCTGCCGCCGCCCTCCATGATTCCGGATTCCCCTTTGCCAGGCAGGGCCTCCGGCCCGTGCGCTTGCCGGTACTCGGCAAGGAGCCGGGCCTTGTGCTGATCCTCAAAGCCCATCAAACGGGTAAAGAGCTGTCGGGCCTCATCGTCCTTAACCCGCCCGGTCATGAGCCGGTAGAACTCCTGCAGTCCATCCTCCATGGCATAGGCCAGGCTCACCCCGTCCTCATACTCCTCCTGACCGGTAAAAAACTCCAGTCCGGCCTCTTCCGGCCCCTTGGCCTGACTTCCCTGCCAGGCCTTGATCCCCCCGGACATATTGTAAACAGTTGCAAAATCCTTGCCAGCAAGCAGCTGGGCCGCAGCCTTGCTTCTCCCGCCGACGGCGCAATAGACAATGACCGGTTTTTCCTTATCAAGCTCAGCAAGCCGCCCCGGCAGCTCCTTGAGCGGGATGAGAACAGCTCCGGCCAGATGCCCCTCCTCATATTCCTTGGGCTGCCGGACATCCAGCAGCTGATACGCATCCGCCCCCCGCGCCTCCATGTACTCCCTTGCCTGAGCCACACTGAAATCCTCGCCCGGCACAAACAGATTTTTCCAGTTCATCGTTCACCCCCTTGTTGTCTTTCCGGTGCCCGCATCTTTCCTTCACGGGGTGTTGCGCGTGAAGGGCAGCGCCAGCAGCCGCCAGAACCCCAGCTGCTCTATTTCCCGGTGCGAACCGATGCCGATGACGATTTTTTCCTGTTCTACCTCGGTGGTCAGGGTGCCCAGCATGCGGTCCCAGAGGGAAAAGATCACCCCGTAATTGGAATCCCGCTCCTTGATCCGCACCGAATGGTGGATGCGGTGCAAAAAAGGCGGGACAAAAAGAAGGACCCACACTCTCTCAAACCAGGACGGCACCCTGATGCTGCTGTGGTGGAACTGCACGGAGAGATTCACCAAAATCTCAAAAAGGATGTAGGCGGTAAGCCCGATGCCGAAGGTGTGGATCACCGCCAGCCTGATCAGACCGGTGAAGAGAAACTCGCCCAGGTGGAAACGGTTGGCCGTGGTCACGTCCATGTTCAAGTCGCTGTGGTGCACCCGATGAAACCGCCAGAGCAAGGGCAGCACATGGGTGAGCAAATGCCAGAGATAGATGAAAAAATCCAGGATCAGGATGCCTGCGACAATCTTCAACCAGCCGGGCAAGGGCCACGCATTGAGCAGGCCGGTATGTTTCTCCTGTCCGGCGAGAATCAGAGCGACAATGGCGCTGGTGTACAGCAGATGGTAAATCGCCCCGTTCATGATGGACAGCGGCAGGTTGGCGAACCAGCGCCTGGCGAGAGCCACGGTGGGCACCCGATAGGAAAAGTACTGCTCGCACAGCAGAAAACAGACAACCCCGCCCCAGTAGAGGAAAGGTTTGACTGCATACAGTTCCATAAACAATTCCTCCTTATCAGGGGGTATGCCCGGGTTGCGGCCAAGAAACTGTATCCGGACTTTTGCCCGGCAAGATACATCGCCCAGTCCTGAACGGAACTAAGCCAGCATCTTGCGGAGCCTGACGGCGAGTTCGCCCGGGGAAAGCGGCTTGCTGATGAAATTAGCGTGCGTCCGGGAAACGCCGTGTTCCTCAAGCATGGCATCGGTGTAGCCCGACATGAACAACACCCGTATCTTGGGATCAGCCGCCTGCACCCTGGCGGCCAATCCGTGTCCGGTCATCCCCGGCATAACCACGTCGGTGAGCATGAGGTCGATCTTTTCCCGGCCCTCGTCAACAAGGTGCAAAGCCTCCGCTGCGGATGCCGCAGTAAGCACGGTATACCCCATGGACTCCAAGGAATGACGAATAACGACCAGGATTTCCGGCTCGTCGTCAACCACGAGAATGGTCTCGCTTCCGTGCAACACCTCCAAGGCCGCGCCGGTTACCACAGCCTCAAGCGGAGCCTCCACCCTGGGAAAATAGAGGCGGAAGGTGGTTCCCTTGCCAGGCTCGCTCTGCACCACAATATAACCGCTATGCTGCTTGACAACGCCGTAGGCCGTGGCCAGCCCAAGGCCCGTCCCCTTGCCTTGGGGCTTGGTGGTGAAAAACGGCTCGAAGATGTGCTCCTGCACCTCGTCGCTCATGCCTGCCCCGGTATCACTCACCACCAGGACTACATACCGCCCAGGCGCGATATTGCCAAAATTGGAAAATTCTTCCTGCTCCAGGACCTCCTCAAGACAGGAAATGGTCAAGACACCCCCGTCCGCCATGGCATCCCGCGCGTTAACGGCCAGATTCAGCAACACCTGCTCGATCTGGTGCTGATCGGCAAGGACCCGGCTCTGTCCGCAGGACGCACCTTCCACCGTAAAATGGATACCGGGCTGAATAAGCCGCCGGATCATGGTGCTTAATCCCAAGACAACGCTGTTTAGGTCGATAACCCGCACATCAAGAACCTGATTTCGGCTAAAGGTAAGCAGCTGGCGGGTCAAGGCCGCCCCTCGGATGCCGGCATCACGGATGGAGCGCAGGGCTTCCGCCAGAGGGTCGCTGGCAGGCAGACGTCTCAGATACAGCTCGCTGTAGCTTAAAATCGTGGTGAGCAGGTTGTTGAAATCATGGGCCACACCGCTGGTCAGCCGGCCGATGGCCTCCAGCTTCTGGGATTGCAGTAATTGGGCCTGCAATCTTTTTTCCTCGCTGACGTTACGAAAAATGCAGCGGGTCATCTGGGGCTTGCCGTTATCGTATCGACAGCTGGCAGCGCCTTGGATCATGATTTTATCGCCGTTTTTCGCGACAAAGACCGTTTCGATCTTGTCGACCCGTCCCTGTTTCAAAACATGTTGAAAGGTATCCATGCAGTGATTCGTGCAGTCCGGGTCGATGAGATCAAAAATGCTGAGCTGCTCGACCTCTTCTTCCGAATAGCCAAAGGTGGCGCGCCAGGCCGGGTTGACCCGGAGAAAACTGCCATCCGGCCGGACGAACTGAATGAGATCGCTGGCGCTTTCAAAAAGATCGCGGTATTGCTCCCCGCTTTCCAGAAGGGCCATCTCCATGCGCTTGCGTTCGGTGATATCCCGGACAAAGGCATAGATAAAGTCAGACACGCCAAGGGTAACACAGACCGCATCGACTTCTTTCTGGACGATCTGGCCGCTCTTTGTCCGATGGGTGGTATCAAGGTGCAGACTGCCCTGCTTTTTCCACTCAGGCCAAAGCTGCCTGATCCTGAAACCAAACTCCGGATCAATATCGGCAAGGCTTAAGCCAAGAAGCTCTGCCTCGGAATAGCCAAGATTTTTGGCGGCAGCCTGATTCACATAATCAAACCCGCCCTCGGCGTTGATCAAATAAAACTCCACGTTTGCCGTATCGATAACGCGCTTAAAGAGTGTGTTCAATTCCTGATTATCCACGTGGCATCCGACTTTTCTTTCGTATTCCATCAATTAATGTTCTGAACGAGAAACGCCTTTTCAGTATTTATACCCCACCCCCTGTCTTTTGGCGAGAATTTGGAGCCACGGATTTTTTGGCTTCCGACTTTTTTCCGGTTTCCAGAGCGCACAACAAGGATATGTTCAGCCCTTCGCCCGGATGAGCGATTCAAGCTCCTGCCAGTCCACGGAGCTTTGCCGGCAGTTGCAGTCCTTGAGCAGACAGATCTGAGGAATCACCTTGAGACCATGCCCTCCCAAGGAACCCTCGGGAGAGACATTGGCGGAGCGCAGATATTTCTCCCGCAGGTCACGGGTGCAGAGGCAGCCCAGCACCGCATGCGGCTGGTACTGGCCGATCCGGCGCACCAAAAAATCCCGGCTGCGCAGCACCCCATCTTTTTTATGCAGCCTGCCGCTCACCACCACGCAGACATCCCGGTAGCCCAGAACCAAAGCCATTTCCTTTATCTCCCGCAGACGGCAGGGAATGCGGCAATCCGCCTGACACAACAACCCTTTTTCCCGATCGATAATCGTGGCGCAGCCTTCCGCCCGCAAGCAATAGGGTAAAAAAAGCATCCGTTCGGCATAGGGCGTCCGGACAAACCTCCGCCAAAAAAAGCGATTCCCCGCCGCCACGACCTTGCGGACATAGACATTCTTATCCATTTCCGGAAAGAACCGGGCCAGGGGCCGATAGAGAAAAACGAGAACGGGTAGCGTCAGCCAAGAGGGCAATAGTGTCATGGTCTCGATGGGGGTGATATTTTTTCTTGCGGGTGAACGACGAAAATTCTCAACAGATTTACCAAACGCAGCTTACCATAATAATCCATCTCCGGCAGGCAGTTTTCAAAGATCTGATCCCGCCTGGCCAGGATTCCCGCCGCCGGCCGCAATACCTTGCCAGGCCTCCAGCAGTCCGCCCAGCCATTTCCCTGCCAGATCAAGCGTTTCCAGGGAATTTTCGCTATTGGCCCGGCTCAATTGGGCCAGGATCATCTGGTAGCTGCCGTGCAACGGCTGCGCGGCTTCCGGCTCGGAGGCATCAAGGATGTTGTCCAGATAAAAAAGTATCTCCATGGCCTTGCGCAGGTTTTCCGCCTTGAGGGCAATATCTCCGGCAACAAGACCTTTCCGCGCACTCCCCAAATGAAACAGGCACTTCTCGTACAGAACGATGATGTTGTCCACCGGGCTTGCGGTCTCAACCATGATTTTCAGATACTGCGGACCGGGCTGTTTCATACCCATCGCTCTTCCCTTGCCTCTGCCTGGGGATCTTCCCTGGACCTCTTGCCACGTTCAATTTTCATCCTCGCATATCAGGCCGGAATTCCATAGCCCCTTTTTAGGAGAAAGTCTTCCCCGTTCTGGAAATCCGGCAAAGATATTCGTGCCTGCGGACAATGGTGTTCATGAAAAACCTGCGGATATGGTATCCTGTGGCGACGAAACAATGGACTTCCCTTTTGCAGGGCAAGCCCCAGGAAAACCATCCTCCATAATTAATTACGGAAACAGCGATGCTCAAGCTTATCAAAACCTCCTCCCGGAAAGCAGGGCTTCCTCCGGGCAGCCCCGTGTTCATCGGCGAAAAAGTAACGGAAAAATTTGGCCTGGACATGGTCGATTACGATGCCGAAAATTTTTCCGTCAGCACCCCGGTCCGGCTTGACGAGTTCCGCCAGCTGAAAGAAACCCCCAGCAACACCTGGATCAGGGTCCACGGCCTGCATGATGCCGAGGCCGTGGACAGGTTCTGCCTCGGTTTCGGCCTGCATCCCCTGACCATCGAGGATATTCTTCACACCGGCCAGCGCCCGAAGATTGATCATTATGACGAATACCTGTTCCTGGTCCTCAACCTGATCAACTATGACGACGCCACCAGGGAGATGACCATGGAGCAGATCAGCTTCGTGCTCGGCCCCAGCTACCTGCTCACCTTCCATGAAAAGGACGACGATATTTTTGACGATGTGCTGGCCCGTCTCCAAAACAACAAGGGCCGCATCCGGAAACTGGGGGCCGATTACCTGTTGTATTCCCTGCTCGACAGGGTGGTGGACAACTTTTTTTCCGTGCTCGAAAAAATCGGCGAGGAGGTCGAGGACCTGGAAGAGGAGCTGATCGCCGAGCCTTCCCCGGAAACCCTGCAGGCCATCCACTCCCTGAAGCGGGAGATGATCCTGCTCCGCAAATCGGTCTGGCCGCTTCGCGAGGTGATCAACGGGCTGCAACGGGAGGAGATCGCATTCATGGGGGAATCGAACCGGGTCTTTCTCAAGGATCTCTACGACCATACCATTCAGGTGCTCGACACGGTGGAAACCTTCCGGGACATCATCTCGGGCATGATCGACATCTACCTTTCCTCGGTGAGCAACCGGATGAACGAGGTGATGAAGGTGCTGACCATCTTCGCGGTGATCTTCATTCCCCTCACCTTCATCGCCGGGCTGTACGGCATGAATTTCAACACCAGCCAGAGCCCCCTCAACATGCCGGAGCTCAACTGGTATTTCGGCTACCCCTTCGCCCTTTTATTGATGGCAGGGACAGCCGGCTCCATGCTGATCTATTTCAAAAAGAAGAAATGGTTCTGAAAATCCCGCAAGCCGAGCAAGCCCATCCCCAAAACATGCCGGCGCCCCGGCGAGAAGGGCGCTATTTTCTTGCCGTTTTTTCCGGATAAATCCCCTTGCTCCCCGAGCGTACGTTTATTTATGATATAATGACATGCGGTCTGAGGCCGCCACAAAGGGCGCTTTTCCCCGCGCTCATGCTCAAACGGAAAAAAATCCGTGGCAGATAATTAGATTTGTAATTATGTAATTAAATACTAAATATGATCCGAGTCCGCCTCCCGTCCCGGATGGCTTTACAAAGAGATCCCGAAACCATGCGCCAACAAACAACACCTCCCGTAAATCCCGGCCTCCGCCTTCCCTGCCGGCGCAGGATCAGCCTCCTCTGCGTCACCCTCCTCCTGTTCATGGCCCCCCTTTCCCTTGCCGCCGGGACCAATGACGGCACGGCAAGGCCGGAGGTCTGGACTCTCCGCAATGCGGTGCGTTTTGCCGTCAAGAACAACCCGGACAGCCGGATGGGCCGGAATCGGATCGAGGCAGCCCAGGCAGCCATCACCATGGAGAGATCCTCGTTTTTCCCTAGGCTTGACCTGAATTCCCGCTATGACCAGACCAACAATCCCATGTACTCCTTCGGCAATATCCTGAACCAGGGGGCCTTCAACCAGGCCATCGACTTCAACAATCCCGGCCGCACCGATACCCTGGGCATGGGGATCCGGCTTGGCTACCGGTTTTTCAACGGCGGCCGTGACCTGGCCGGACTGAAGGCCGCCGAAGCCCAGGCGGTTTCCTCGCAAATGGAGCTTGGGGCGGTGCAGGCCCAACTTACCTTTGAGGTGGTCCGAACCTTTCAACTCATCATCCAGGCGGAGGAGCTGGTCAAGGCCCAGCAGTCTGCGGTGGAGGCGATCGCCGCTTCCCTGTCCGTGGCGCGGGCCCGTTATCAGGAAGGTGTTCTGCTGAAGGCCGGCCTCCTCGACCTGGAAGTGCTCCAGGCCAAGACGCAGGAAAATCTAAGCCAGGCCCGGCACACCCTTGGCTTAAGCCGGAAGATCTTCCTCAGCCTGCTGGGGCTTGACCATGGCTCGGTGGTCCTCGACCCGGCCCAGGGCGAGCCCCAGGAAATTCCGCCCTCCGTTGTCCATGACCAGCGGCCTGAACTGAAAAGTATGGAGGCCCTGATCCTGGCGGCCAAGGCCCGGGTCCAACAGGCCCAGGGGGGCTATTACCCCTCTCTCGAAGGTTATGCCGGATACGATGCGGACAAAGGCTCCGTCACGGACGGCTCCGGCGACTCGTGGCAGGCCGGGCTCAAATTGCAGTTCAATCTTTCCGAGGGCGGCCGGACCGCCGCCGGGATTGCCAGGGCCTCCGCCCTGCTTGCCGAGACGCAGGAGCGAAAACGCAAAACCGAACTGGCCATCGCCCTTGAGGTAAGGCAGGCGGAATTTGCCCTGCAAGACGCCGGGGAACGGTTGCAGGTTACGGAAAAAAGCGTGGCCCAGGCCCAGGAAAGCGCCCGGATCAACCGGCTCCGTTTCGCGGAAGGGAAGCTGCTCTCCTCAGACCTGCTCGGCGTGGAAAATCGGCTGACCGACGCCCAGGTACGGCGCATCGTGGCGGAAACCTCCCAGCGCATTGCCGTTGCCGACCTGCGGCGCGCCCTTGGCCTGCCCCAGTTCCCGGAGACATCGGAACCACCGGGCGAATCCCATACCGCAAAAACATCGGCCTCCCAATAAGCCCTGAAACAGGAAATTACAACCATGCTTCACAAACATCTTTGTTCCGCTTTTTTCTTGTGCGTGCTCCTCACTGCCGCCGGCTGCGAAAAACCAGCCCACAACGGCGCAACCACCCAGCCGCTCCCCGTTGCGGAAGTGCGGGCGATCACCGTGACCGGCCAACCGGCCCAACAGCAAAACGAGGTGGCCGGCACTGTCGAGGCGCTCCAGAGAGCGACCATCGGCGCCAAGATAAGCGGACCAATCGAGGAGATGCCGGTATCCCTGGGGCTGGCGGTAAAAAAAGGCGCGCTTCTGGCAAGGATCAGCGCCGGAGAGATTACAGCCCGCCTGTCGCAAGCCGAAACGCAACTCGCCCAGGCCCAACGGAATTATGCACGCGAAAAGCGGTTGCTGGAAAAAGACGCCTCCACCAGGGAAACGGTCACATCCCTGGAAGAGGCCTCCCGGCTGGCAGAGGCGGGCCTGCGCGAAGCAAGGGCCATGCGAGATTACACCCGGATAACCGCCCCCTTTACCGGAATCATCACTCAAAAGATGGCCAATGCCGGTGATCTGGCCACCCCTGGGATGCCCCTCCTGGTATTGGAAAACAGTGAGCAATTGCAGGTTGTTGCCGCGGCGCCGGAGGGTCTGGCCCTGAAAATCAAAAAGGGGGATCCGCTTACGGTCACGGTCCCGGCCGCGGAGTTTTCCCGGAGCGGAACAGTGACCGAGATCAGCCCGGCAACGGACACCGCCTCGCGCACCGCCCTGGTCAAAATCCGGATCGCAGGCGGCTCCGCCTTGCGGCCTGGGCAGTATGCGCGCGTGGCTCTTCCAGGTGGTGCGGGGGGCAACACCTTCCTGATCCCGGAAACGGCGCTGCTGCGCTTCGGCCAAATGGAGCGCATCTTTATAACGCGGAACAATACCGCCCAGTTGCGCCTGGTGCGCAGCGGCGAACACCGGGAAGGGCTGGTGGAGATCCTTGCCGGTCTCAAGGGAGGAGAGCAGGTCGTGGTTCAGGGCGGCGAACGGCTTGTTGACGGCCAACCCGTGCGCATCGTGCAGTGATGAACCAGCCCACCAGCAAACAGCACGGCTTTGCCGGCAGACTCGCCTCGATTTTTATTGAATCCAGGCTGACCCCCATCCTGATCATCGCCTCCCTGCTCCTGGGCGTCATGGCCGTGGCCATGTTGCCCAGGGAGGAGGAGCCGCAGATCAAAGTGCCGATGATCGACGTCATGGTCGCCATGCCAGGCGCAACGCCCAAGGAGGTGGAGGAACGCGTCTCCATCCCCATGGAAAAGCTCCTCTACGAACTGCCCGGGGTGGAATACATCTATACCACCTCAATGCCGGGCCAGTGCCTGCTCGTCGCCCGCTTCTACGTGGGCGAGAAGATGGAAGACGCCATCGTCCGCCTCAACCAGAAGCTGGCCACCAATTTCGACCGCATTCCTTACGGCGTCGTGCCGCCCCTGGTCAAGCCGCACACCATCGACGACGTGCCGATTCTCGCCCTGACCCTGCACAGCCAGCATTATGACCACTACACCCTCCGGCGTCTCGCTGCCCAGCTTGACGATGCGGTCAAGAACATCCCCGAGGTGGCCGAGACCAAACTCATCGGCGGCGCCCGGCGTCAGGTGCGGGTTCTCTTCGATCCCGCCCGCCTTGCCGCCCGAAGGCTGACCGCAACCGAGATCATCCCCAGGCTGCAACAGGCCAATCTCCAAGCGTACTCCGGCACCCTGCAATCACTGAACAAGAAAATACTTCTGCAAACCGGCCGGTTTCTTACCTCAGCCAAGGAGATCGGCCGCATCGTCGTTGGCGTTTACTCCAACAGGCCGGTGTATCTCGACGAGGTGGCCGAGGTGATCGATGGCCCGGAAGAGCCGGCCAGCTATGTCCTTTTCGGCTCAGGCAAGGGACAACCGGAAGAGGCGGCCGTCACCCTCTCCCTGGCCAAGCGGCCAGGGGCCAACGCGGTGCAGGTGGTGGAATCGGTGCTGACCAAGATCGAGACCCTCAAGGGCACACTTATCCCCGGCGACGTCACCGTGAGCGTAACCAGGAACTACGGCGAAACCGCGGCGGAAAAATCCAACGAACTGCTGCTGCACATGGCTATCGCCGTGTTCGGGGTGACCTTGCTCATCCTCTTTTTCCTGGGCTGGCGGGAGTCGATCATCGTCATCCTCGCCATCCCCTCGACCCTGGCCCTGACCCTTCTGCTTTTCTATCTGTACGGTTACACCCTGAACCGCATCACCCTGTTCGCCCTGATTTTTTCCATCGGCATCCTGGTGGACGACGCCATTGTGGTGGTGGAGAATATCGTCCGCCATCTCCGGCTGCCGGAAAACACGAACAAGCCAATGCTTGCCATCGCCATCGAGGCGGTGAACGAGGTGGGCAACCCGACCATCCTCGCCACCTGGGCGGTGATCGCCGCCATTCTGCCCATGGCCTTTGTCGGCGGGCTGATGGGCCCCTACATGCGGCCGATCCCCATCGGCTCCTCCGCCGCGATGATCTTTTCGCTGCTCATCGCCTTCACCGTTACCCCTTGGGCCGCCGTCCGGGTGCTGAAAAAGAAAATCATCCCAAACAGCTCCCCTGCCCCAGGTCAGACGGCCTTGACAGAGCATGAGCACGCTCCGGCGGATTTCTTTACCCGTCTCTACCACCGGGCCATGGACCCGCTCCTTGCCCAGGCCCGCTGGCGGCTGGTCTTTTTCCTGAGCATTGTCGCCCTGCTCTTCGGCTCCTGCGCCATGGTCTATTTCGGACTGGTCAAGGTCAAGATGCTGCCCTTTGACAACAAAAGCGAATTCCAGATCATCCTGGACCTGCCCGAAGGGGCCACCCTGGAGGAAACCGCCCAGGCGGCCAGGGAGATGGCCGCGCTCATCGGCAAGGAACCGGAGGTGGTCAACTATCAGGTGTACGCCGGGGCTGCCTCGCCCTACAATTTCAACGGCCTGGTCCGCCATTATTACCTGCGCAACACCACCAATCTGGCGGACATCCAGGTCAATCTGCTGCCCAAAGGCGAGCGCAAGGCCCAAAGCCACGAAATCGCCAAACGCATCCGGCCCAAGGTTGCCGCCATCGCTAAAAGGTACGGGGGTACCGTGGCCGTGGCCGAAGTACCGCCCGGCCCGCCGGTGCTGCAGACCCTGGTCGCCGAAATTTACGGCCAGACCGACGGACAGCGGCTGCAACTGGCCGCCAAGGTCAAGGAACTCCTCACCGGTACGGAAGGAGTGGTCGATGTGGATTGGTACCGGGAGGCGGAACGGCTCAAGACCGTCATCGCGGTGGACAAGGAAAAAGCAGCCCTCAACGGCATTTCCGAAGGCGAGATCACCCGGGCCGTCAATCTGGCGGTGAAGGGATCGGCCATCGACCTGTTGCACCTGCCCGACGACAAGGAAGGGATCGACATCGTCCTGGCGCTGCCCAGGGCGCAACGGGCACGGGTAGAGAGCATCCTGAACACCCAGCTCCGCTCCGGCCTGAACCCGGCAGGGCCCTTGGTGCCCCTGCGGGAGCTGGTCACGGTCAGCGAAGCGCCCATTGACCAGCCCATCTACCACAAAAACCTCAAGCCGGTTATCTATGTGACCGGCGATGTAGCCGGGGCGGCGGAAAGCCCGGCCTACGCCATCTTCGCCCTGAACAAAAAACTTGCCGGACTCGATGGCCGGGAATACGGCGGGGAGCAGAAAGCAATCACCATCTACAACCTCAAACAGCCCTTTTCCGAGCTGGAACCGGCGATCAAGTGGGACGGGGAGTGGCACATCACCCTGGAGGTTTTCCGGGATCTGGGCTTTGCCTTCTGCGCGGTGATGCTCCTCATCTACATGCTCATGGTGGGCTGGTTCAAGGATTACACCGTGCCGCTCGTAGTGATGGCCGCCATCCCCTTTTCGCTGATCGGCATTCTCCCGGCCCACTGGGGTTTCGGCGCCTTCTTCACCGCCACCTCCATGATCGGCTTCATGGCCGGGGCCGGGATCGTGGTGCGCAACTCCATTATCCTCGTGGACTTCATCGAACTGCGGATCAGCCACGGCCTGCCCCTGGCGGAAGCGGTGGTGGAAGCCGGGGCCATCCGCTTTAGGCCCATGCTCCTTACCGCCCTGGCCGTGGTGGTCGGGGCCTCTGTGATCCTGGCCGACCCGATCTTCCAGGGGCTGGCCATCTCGTTGATGTTCGGGGAGATCGCCTCGCTGCTGATCAGCCGCATGGCAGTGCCGGTCCTCTACTTCATGCTGCGCACCCACCGCCGGCCGCAAACGGAGGTAGCCGGCGACATCAGCAAGGAGCAGCCATGACATTTTCTCTCCTTTGGAAAATAGCCCCGTGCACGGCAGCGGCCTTTCTGCTTGCCGACCTTAGAGCACGCTCATTTTTTTTACAGATGCCAAAGGAAATTCCGGGCATAATTTTATACTGGCAAATAACGCGGATTTCTGGTATCGGGGCTATGCAGGAATTAATTCGTCGGGATCCCGTAAAATCATAGGGTTACAGAGACCGTAATCACACTTCCCATTGCCTGGGACTTCACCAACCACTGTGCCCACCGCACACGGAGGAGATCATGAAAAAAGTTGCCCTGGCCTTGGGCCTGCTGCTCGTGACCGCGATAACCGGCTGCGACTCCGGCCCCTCACAACAATCCGCGCCCGTCCAGACCCTTTCCATCAAGGGTTCCGACACCATGGTCCATCTGGTCAGCTCCTGGACAGAGGAATTCATGAAGGCCCATGCCGAGGCGGACATCTCCGTCACCGGCGGCGGCTCCGGCACCGGCATCACCGCCCTGATCAACGGCACCACCGATATCTGCGCGGCTTCAAGAGGCATGAAGGAAAAAGAGCTGAAGCTTGCCGGGGATAAAAAGATTTCCCCCGTGGAAATCCCGGTGGCCCGCGACGGCATCGTCCTGATCGTGCATCCGGAAAACCCGGTGAACGGCCTGACCATTGACCAGCTGCGCCTGATCTACACGGGCAAAGTGACCAACTGGAAAGAGGTCGGCGGGCCCGACACCCCCATTCTCCTGCTCTCCCGCGAGTCCAGCTCCGGCACCTTTGTTTTCTTCCAGGAACATATCCTGAACAAGGAGGACTTCAGCTCCTCCGCCCGCCTGCTGCCCGGCACCTCGGCGCTGGTGCAGTCCGTGGCCGCCGACCGCGGGGCCATCGCCTATGTGGGGTTGGGCTTTGCCGCGGAAGCGAAAGGCACGGTGAAAACCCTTGGGATTCAGGCCGGCGATCAGGCCGCCCCGGTGGTTCCCAGCGAGGAAACGGTCAGTTCCGGGGCCTACCCTGTTTCCCGGCCCCTTTTCTTCTATACCAACGGGGCGCCAACGGATACGACAAAACAGTTCATCGATTTCTGCCTGAGTCCGGCAGGCCAGAAGATCGTCAGAGAAACGGGATATGTCCCGGTCTCGTAAACTATTCATAACAGACAGGCTGATGCGGCTGCTGATGGCCGGCGCCGCATCGACCAGCGTTCTCATCGTCTGCCTGATTTTCCTCTTCCTGTTCAAGGAAGCCGGGCCTTTTGCGTTTAACCCCGGCCTGGAAAAACTCCTGGACAGCCAGTGGATTCCGGTCTCCTTTCAGCAAGAACGTTTCGGCGTCGGCCCGCTGCTTTCCGGCTCCGCGTTGGTAACCGCTCTGGCAATGCTGGTCACCGTGCCCATCTCCGTGCTGGTCGCCATCTACATCGCGGAAATTGCCCGGCCCGGCGAACGGGAGTTCCTCAAGCCCTTCATTGAAATTCTGGCCAGTATCCCTTCCGTGGTTCTGGGCTTTTTCGGCCTGCTGGTGGTGGCCCCCATCATCAAGGCGACCTTCGGCCTCAGCACCGGGCTCACCGCCCTGACCGGCGCCCTGCTCCTCTCGCTCATGGCCATCCCCACCATCATCTCCCTCTCGGAGGATGCCTTGGTCAGCGTGCCATACGCCCTGAAAAACGCCTCCCTGGCTCTGGGCGCCAGCCACCTGCAAACCATCTTCCGGGTTACCTTGCCCGCGGCCCTGCCGGGGATCGTGGCGGCGGTGATGCTCGGGATCGGCAGGGTTATCGGGGAAACCATGGCGGTGCTGATGGTTACCGGCAATTCGGCTATTCTCACCGTATCCCCCCTGGCCTCGGTGCGGACCATGACCGCCACCATCGCTGCGGAGATGGGCGAGGTGCCTTTCGGCAGCGTCCATTATCAAGCCCTTTTCTGGATAGGGATCATCCTGCTGGCCATCACCTTTGCCCTCAACATCATTGCACAGCGCGTGCTGAAAAAATACGGCATGATGAAATGAACAACACCGCCGATAAATTCATCCTTCTTTCATTACGTCTCATCACCTACGCCATTGTCCTGGTGATCGGCTATATCCTCTTCGACATCATCAGAAACGGGGTCTCGGCCCTCAACTGGCAGTTTATCAGCAGCTTCCCCCGAAGAAGCGGGGCGGCGGGCGGCATCTTTCCCGCCATTATCGGCACCTTCTATCTGGTGGTGGGCACCATCGCCGTTTCCCTGCCCCTGGGGATCGGCGGCGCGATCTATCTTTCAGAATATGCGGAGCAGGATCGGTTCAACACCCTGATCCGGTTGGCCATTATCACCCTGGCCGGGGTCCCTTCCATCGTCTTCGGCCTGTTCGGCCTTGGCCTCTTTGTGCTCTTCTGCGGCTTCGGCCCCTCCATCCTGGCAGGCAGTCTGACCCTGGCCTGCATGGTCATGCCCACCATCATCGTGGCCAGTGAAGAGTCGCTGCGCGCCGTGCCCAAGGGTTTCCGCGATGCAAGCCTGGCCTTGGGAGCCACCAAGTGGGAGATGATCCGCACCAACATCCTGCCCTATTCCATGTCCGGCATGATAACCGGCTCGATCCTGGGAATCGGCCGGGCCGCCGGGGAAACCGCCCCCATCCTTCTGACGGTGGCCGCCTTTTTCCTCCCCAGGCTGCCCAACTCTGTTTTTGATCAGGTCATGGCCCTGCCCTACCATCTTTACATCCTTGCCACCCAGCATCCGGAGGCGGACCGGATCAGACATATGCAATACGGCACCGCCCTGGTTCTCCTTTTACTGGTTCTGGGCTTAAGCCTTGGCGCAATACTCATTCGAACCCATTTCAGGAAAAAATTCCGATGGTAGAAAAGTCTATTTATCCCAAAGACCAAGAGATGGTCATCACCACCAGCCAGGTAAACTTTTTCTATGGGGTCACCCAGGCGCTTTTTGACATCTCCCTCCTGATCCCGGCCAAGCACGTCACTGCCCTGATCGGCCCATCCGGCTGCGGCAAGTCCACCTTCCTCAGATGCCTGAACCGGATGAACGACACCATCCCCCACAGCCGGGTGGAAGGGGAGATCTCCATCAACCGGAAAAATATCTATACGCCGGGCACCGATGTCGTGGAGCTGCGCAAGGAGGTGGGGATGGTTTTTCAGAAATCAAACCCCTTCCCCAAATCCATCTTCGACAATGTTGCCTACGGCCCCCGGATTCACGGGGAGAAAAACCCCAAACGGTTGGCGGAAATCGTCGAACAAAGTCTGCAACAGGCGGCCATCTGGGACGAAGTCAAGGACCGGCTGCAGGCCAATGCCATGGGACTCTCCGGCGGCCAGCAGCAACGACTCTGCATTGCCAGGGCTCTGGCGGTCGGGCCGAAAATCCTGCTCATGGACGAGCCGGCCTCGGCCCTTGACCCGAAATCAACCACCCGGATTGAGGATCTGATCGGCGAACTGCGCACCAACTACACCATTGTCATCGTCACCCACAACATGCAGCAGGCAGCCCGGGTTTCCGACTACACCGCCTTTTTTTACGAAGGCCATCTGATTGAATGCGACCGGACCCCGAAAATATTCACCAACCCTCGGCAGAAACAGACAGAAGATTACATCACCGGCCGCTTCGGATGAGAAGGGAGTAACGATCATGGCAAAACACATGCAGCACGACATCGACAAACTGAAGGCAAAGATCATCGCCATGGGCGAAGCCGTGGAAGACCGGGTCTACCAGGCCACGCTTTCCGTGATCACCCGGGATCCGGCCAAGGCAAACGCGGTGATCAAGGGGGATCGGGAGATCGACGACATGGAGGTGGAGATCGAGGAGGATTGCCTGAAGATTCTCGCCCTGTATCAGCCGGTGGCCATCGACCTGCGCTTCATCGTGGCGGCGTTGAAAATCAACAACGACTTGGAGCGGATCGGGGATCTGGCGGTGAACATCGCCGAAAGGGGGTTGTTTCTCGCCGGCCAGGAACAGTTTGAAATTCCCTTTGACCTGACATCCATGGTCGCTCTTGCCGAAAAAATGGTCACGGAAAGCATTGATTCTCTGATCAACCATGACGTACGCCTGGCCCACCATATCCGGGCGGCGGACGACACCATGGACGCCATGAACCGGGAGATGTACACCCAGCTCAAGGGGATGCTCACCACCGACACCGAGCATGTGAACAACCTCCTGCATGTCCTCTCCGTGGGCCGGCACCTGGAAAGGATTGCCGACCACGCGACCAACATCGCCGAGGATGTCATCTACCTGGTCGATGCCCAGATCATCCGGCACACGCCCGAACTTTACGACGAGTAGACATAGGCGCAACAAACCGGGCCTTGCCCAGCCTTAGGACGAGATGTCGATGCTGCCCTTTTTCTTGAGAATGCGCAGACCGATGTAGCAGGGAAGTAAAACAACCACGATGCCAGCAGCGTAGGGAGTGTACGCCGATTCGCTGAGCGTGGTGCCATGAAGAAAGTACTCCCGCCACAACGGAATCAGCGCCAAGGCGACAAAGGTCCAAAAGGCGGTGCCGCTGTCCTTGATCAGGGCGCGCCACCAATGGAAGCTAAACCCGGACAAGGTCTGCCCGATATTGGCAAACGACGGCCACAGCCGACGCGTCCTGCGACAGAACGCTTCGTATTCCTCCCCGAATTTCCCCTGCAAGAACTTTTCCTCGGTGGCCATAATCGCATAGTAGAAAAAGACGAAAAACGGCAGCACCGTTACAAAAGCCAAGGGCGCACCGCCATACAACCCGATGCCGATGGCGATCAGGATATTGCCAAGATACATGGGGTTGCGGACATGGTTGTAAATGCCACCGGTTACCAAACGGCTGGCGTGGACCTTGCCATCTCTACCGCCCCGTTCAATGTAATCAAAGCCAATGGTAAAAAACCGCAATCCCTCGCCGAGCAAAGTCACCACCAGCCCCATCCAGGTCAACCGGTTGAAGACGGTCTCGTTGACGATCACCTGCGGCCTGAAAACAAAGAGCATGACGATGAAGATAACCGGAAACATATAAGCCCGGTAGCGAAAGAAAAAGTTTCCGGCCCCAACCATAAATGGATTGTTCAGTCTCATTTCGCCCCCTTACGAATGATATAGCCGCAGAAATTGTACCACTTGAAAAAGATCTCGCATTCGCTGAAGCCGTTCTGCAAAACCAATTCCACATTTTCCTGCACCCGGTAGGGGATGAGAACATTCTCCAGGGCCTCGCGTTTCTGGCTGATCTCAAGCTTGCTGTAGCCGCTTGCCTCCTTGAAGTCGTAGTAGTACTTGATGAAAAACCGGTTGAGCAAAGAATCCCGGCTCAGCACCTTCTCGATGAGGATCAGGCAGCCGTTTTCGTTGACCCCTTTGGCGATGCTCTGGATCAAGCGCTCCCGGTTCAGGGGCCGGACGAACTGGAGGGTGAGGTTCATGATCACCACCGAGGCGTTTTCGACCCGCACCTCGTTGTTGAGATCCATGCACTCAAGATGGTAATCATGTTGCATGCCGTGGCTCTTCAACTTTTCCTCGGCTTTTTTTAGCATCTCCTCGGAATAATCGCAGCCCACCAGCCTTACGCCCGCAGGGAGGATCGGGTCAAGCTGAATCAGGGTCGTTCCGGTGGAACAGCCCAGGTCGTAGACGTTCGTCCCCGGCACGGCGAAATCCCGAGTCAGCTCGGACATCATCCGTTGCACTTCAAGATAAAAAGGGACCGAACGGACCAGCATGTCGTCAAAGACGGACGCGGTTTTCGCGTCAAAACTGAAATCAGCCACCGTGCCCTGTGGTGTTGCGAAAATTTTATCCTTACCCATGAAATCCTCTTCTCCTGCTGATATTCTTAAACCAATTTCCTTACTTATCACAAACTCCGACGAACTTCCACGCGCATCCCCTCTCTTGCCCCCCCGGACCGAGATACCGTGGCCGCTGCCTGGCTGATTCGGGGACGCAGGGAATCTTTCCGGGACCAGTGGTCCAAGCCTCGCTGGTACAGCAGGCTGGCCCCCTGATAGGAGCAGATGGCCTTGCCGCTCAGCTCTTTGTTTTCCGTAACCGGAACCAGCATCGCATCCTGCATGGTTTCACGGGCCAGCCGATACTGGGAAATCCCCTGCCGTTCGTTGAGAATGGCCAGATAGCCATTTTCCAGATAGCCGAGGCGCTGGTAGTTCCCGATAAAGGCGCGGGGCGTGAAATCCGCGGCCAGGATATCCTTGCCAAAGAACTTGCTGTGGTATTGCCATTTGAGAAGGCCGAACAGGGTGGGGCCCAAGTCCACCTGGCTTGCCAGGGTATTGTTCACCCCCGGCTTGATGATCCCCGGCCCATAAAAAATCAAGGGGATGTGATAGCTCTGCACCGGCAACTCCTGGCGACCGGCGCTGCCCGCACAATGATCGGCAACGACAATGAAAATGGTGTTGTCAAACCAAGAATGATGCCGGGCCTCTTCGATGAATTTGCCGATGGCGTAATCGGTGTACTTGACCCCACCAGTCCGCCCGGTTTTGGAAGGGATATCGATCTTCCCCTCGGGATAGGTGAAGGGCCGGTGGTTAGAGGTGGTCATCACATACCCGAAAAATGGCTTCTTCCTCCTCGCGGACTGATCGAATTCGCGCAGAGCCCGCCCCAGGATGTCCTCGTCGCACACGCCCCAGATATTGGCAAAGCTGATCTCTGCCGCGCTGAGATCGCTGCGATCGGTAACCTCAAAGCCGTTGCCGCCGAAAAAGGCGTTCATGTTGTCAAAATACCCGTAACCGCCATAGAAAAACCTGGTGTCATACCCTTTGTCCCAAAAAACGAAGCCCAGGGAAAACAGGTTGGCGTTGTTGGGCCGCTTGACAATGGACTGCCCCGGCGTCGGCGGCACGGAAAGCGTGACCGCCTCCATCCCGCGAACGGTCCTGGTCCCCGTGGCATACAGCCGGTTGAACAGCAAACCGTCCTTGGCCAGGGCGTCAAGATTGGGGGTGAGGTGCGCGGTGTTGCCGAAAGCGCCGAGATACTCCGCGCTCAGGCTTTCCACCATGATCAACACGACATTATGACGTTTTTCCGGAGCCACGGAGGTGAGCACCCGTTCTATGTCCGTGGGATCATCCTCGACATAGCGGCTGTTTCCGGTCTTGAGCAGCGTCCGCAATCCAGTGAACACCAGAGCTTCATCCATGTTTTTATAAAAGGTCGCGTAATCCAGGCTGTTGTTGCGAAAGGCGGAGAACAGCTGGTATATCCCATTCTCCGCCAGCTCTTTTTCATAGCGGTTTTCAAAGGCCGCGCCAGGAAGGGAGCCATCCACGGTCAGGAATACGAGGACGGGCAAGAACAAAAAAACTGTCCCGGTGGCCAGACGGGCGGCAAGCCCGGAGGCTGGTCCCCTGTGTTGTCGCACCGAGGCGATGACGGCTTCAATTCGAGGGCGGATGACGACAAAGATCAATGCTGCCGTGACGCCGACGAGGGCGAGCAACTGGGGCACCGGATAGGATTCACGGATATTGCCGATCACCTCATGGGTATAGACCAGATAATCCACGGCGATGAAGTTAAAACGCACGCCGAACTCATCCCAAAACAGCCATTCCGCCACGGCGGAGAAGAGCAAGCCATAAGACAGGGCGAAAACAAGTGGATAAAGAACAACCCTCTGCCACCGGCTGACAAAAAACCGCTGGGGTATGATCATCAGATACAGGACCAGGGGAATGGCAAAATACACGGCATTGACCAGATCAGACAATAAACCGGCCAAAAAGATCCCTGCCACGGTCATGGGACCATGCCCGATCTGCGGCCAGCTGTGGATCAACAACGCCAGCCGCACCCCAAAGGCGTACAGACTGTACCAGAGGAAGAAAAGCCAGAGAAGTTGAAAGCGGCCAGGAAACAGAAGACCGGACAGGCGGTAAAACACGGGAGGTATGATCTTTGACATACTATTGGCTGCCCTGATCCGTTGCGCAGGCCTGCCCCGTGTTCTCGACCGGAATGACCGCGAATTTTTCCAGGGGGAAGCGCACTGCCTTGCCTGAATCTAGCACGCCAAGAATTACCAGATGCTTTCCTGGGCATTACAAACGTGAAAGGTTGGGTCTTTTTTGAGAAGTTATAACCGGAGATGCAGGAGATCAGGACAGCAGGGGAGCGTCGGCGGGCAGCCGCAGGATGAAGGTCGCCCCCTGTCCGGGGACGCTTTCCACCTCAATGGTTCCGGCATGGGCATGGATGACGGCTTTGACAAGGCTCAGACCGAGACCCAAGCCGCGCTGACTGCGGCTCTGATCCCCCCGATACAGCCGGTCAAAAATCAGGGGCAGATCGTGCGGCGGGATGCCTGTCCCGGTATCCCGCACCAGGACCACAGCATCTCCAGCCTGGCGATTACAGGTCAGTTCTATGCGGCCACCAAGGGGGGTATGCTTCAGGCTGTTGTCCAGCAGATTGCCGACAACCTGCCGCATCCGGTCGACATCCGCCATCACCGTAAGATCGGACGGGCCGGAAACAGAGACTTCCACCCCCTTTTCCTCCGCCACATATTGGTACAAATCGGCCGCCTCGGCAAGAAGCGAAACAACCTCAACGGGTTGCCGATGCAGCCTCATCACCCCGGTCTCCGCTTCGGAGATATCCATCAGGGTGTTGAGCATGGTGATGATCCGCTCCGACTCTTCGGCGCAGTCCAACAATGCTTCACGCAACACCTCGGTATTATTACCAAACTGCAACGCGGTTTCGATCCCGGCCCGCATGCGGGTCACCGGAGTCCGCAAATCATGGGCCACATTATCCAGAGCCGCCCGCATGCCGGTAATCAGCTGCTCAATCTTTTCCAGCATGGTATTAAAGAGGTGAACCAGCTCGTCCAGCTCATCACCGGTCTGCCGCGATGGCACCCTGGCATCCATTTTCCCGATGTCGATGCTGCGCACGACCTGAATGAGGTCGCGCACCGGCCGCAGGGAACGGAAGGCCAGAAAAAAACCGCCGGCAAAACCAAAGATGATCATCGGCAGCATGATTCCGGCAAAAACCTCCCCGAAATAATCCAGAATTTTTTGCCGCTCCCCGGACCCTCGGCCGATCTGGAGCAGATATCCGCTCTTAAGCCTCCTGCTGACAATCTCAAGGACATCACCCCTGCCCTTCGCGGGAAGGGCGACCCAATCATCGCCATCTCCCCCGCCCCCGCTACGGAATAGCGGAGAAAACCCGCCGGTCAACTGGCGCCAGTCCGGCGGCAGGGTAACAATAAGCGACTGATCGGTGGGGTCGGCCACCCGCACAAAAAAACCCGCCTGACTGTTCGCGGCATCCTCAAGACGAATCTCGGCAAGCATGGCCTGCAGCCCGCGCTGTCGCTCCTGCAGGGTATATTCATTGAGCCTGCCCAGGATGATGTTCCTGTCCTTTTCCAGGATCGCGGCCCGCAGGGGGAAATAGAGCAGGGCGAAAAGCAGGAGCGAGCTTGAGATAAAGATGAGGGAATACCACAGGGCCAGCCGGAACCCAGTGTTTTTTGCCAGTTGCTTAATTGTTGCCAAGGGCATAGCCGACCCCACGAATCGTCTGAATCAGCTTGCGTCCGAAATCCCGATCAATTTTATTGCGCAACCGGCAGATGAGCACATCCACCACATTGGTCTGGGGATCAAAATTATAATCCCAGACATGCTCCAGAATCATGGTTTTGGAAATGACCCTCCCCGGATTGCGCATGAGATATTCGAGAAGGGAAAACTCTCTGGGCTGGAGCTCGATCTTACGATCCCCTCTGTGAACCTCCCGCTTCAGCTTGTCGAGGGAGAGATCCCCCACCCGCAGAACCGTGGCTTCCGGCGCGGCACCTGCCCGGCGGAGCAGGGCCTGCACCCTGGCCAGCAACTCGGAAAAAGAAAAGGGCTTGGTGAGATAATCATCCCCGCCGGCCTGTAGCCCCTTGATCCGATCCTCGAGCGAACGTTTGGCGCTCAGAATGATCACCGGGGTGTTGACCCGCCGGCGGCGGAGTTGATCGAGCAGGGCAAGGCCGTCAAGCCTTGGCAGCATGATATCGAGGACGGCAAGATCATAGGCGCCGTCTAGAGCCCGGACAAGACCATCCTCGCCATTGTCCACGACATCAACGGAAAACCCAGCCTGCCGAAGCCCCACGCTGATGAACGAGGCAATTTTAGAATCGTCTTCGACTACGAGTATGCGCATGGCCGCCTTATCCTGAAAAAATCCCGCTTGCTGTCGCTCCCACAAAGATTAGCAGTCCAGCGGCCAACCGGCAATCAGAACTTTCCAGGGAAAGGGGGGAGAGTACGGAGGCTTCCCACAAAAAAAGAATATGTGCGGGTCGACCGGACAGTATGGTATAGTTCCTTGCTTTGTCTTTTCCGGATTATGGCAGTTTTTATCCGGAACATGCCGGGCTTACCGTCTGCGAGATTTCTTTTCCCCACCCAACGACCATGATTCCAACCGTGCGCCCATATGTATCCCGGCTAAAAATAGTGGTAAACCGCTATACCGTATTCCTGCTCTTTCTTCTCGGCTATACGGAGATTCTCCAACAGCACGGCGGCCTGCCTGCATTACTGCCGGCCTGGCGTCTGGAAATTCCCCTGCTCCTCTATCTCTATTTCCTGCTCAATCAGCTCCTCCGCAAATCACGCCTGCAGCCGCTGGTGGCCGCAGCGCCGCTCGTTCTGTTTTACGGAGTGTTCGATGCCTACTACCTCATGTTCGGCAGGATGTTGCGGATCACCGAACTCACCGAATTGCCGGAGATGCTGCAGGTGCTCCCCCCCTTGGCCCTCGTCCTGATCGGAGCGCTGTTCGGGCTTCCCCTGCTGGCCTTTCTGGCTTCCCTTGAATTTCGCCCGCGCTGGGCTGCCGCTGCCATGGCTTCGCTGCCTCTCCTGGCGTTGCTGCTGATGGTGGAGTTGAGCCCGGATTTCTTCATGACGGCTTTCCTGAAGACCCAGCAGGAGGTCTTTCTCTATTCCGACACGTCCAGCGCCCGCAACAACGGACGCCTGAGCATGATGCTGTACAATGAAGCCAAACGAAAAAGCTACCATGAAAAAATTGCCGCCCACCAGCTGGACCCCGTTTCCCTGATTGATTTCGACAAGGTGATTGCCGGACTCAAAGACCAGCCGAAAAAAAGAAATATCCACCTGATCGTTCTCGAGAGCTTTCTGGATCCGGGGCTATTGCAAGGTGCCCGATTTTCCAGCAACCCGGCCCACCCCGCTTTCCGCAAACTGTTCGGAAAAAAGGGGGGCATTTCCATCTCGCCGGTATTTGCCGGGGGGACTGCGCAAGCCGAATTCGAGATTCTCTGCGGCGCTCCGGCCCTGCGGGAGTTTTCCGGCATCGAGTTTGATGTGTTCACCGGGGCCAAGGCCCCCTGTCTTCCCCGGATTCTCACGCAAAGCGGCTACGAAACCATCGCCACCAATTCCTATAAACCCGACTTCTTCAACTCAATCAAGGCCTATACCGGCATCGGCTTTGAAAAAAGATACTACCCGCAGGAATTCGCCCCAGGCTACAATACCTATTTTTCCACCGGCGACGTGACGGACGAGGATTATATCTTCGACGGGGTGCTTTTCTCCCAGAACCTGGAATTCATCTCCAGACGGATCAAGGAAAACCCGGCCCTGCCGATCTTCAACTATGTTATCGGCATGTACGGCCACACCCCCAACGATCTCAACCTCGAAAAACGGCCGAAGATCATCGAGATGCTCGGAAATTACCGGGACGAGGGGCTGGAGAAAATTGCCAATCAGTACTACTATCGAACCGAGGCCATTGCCGCCTTTGTAATGGGGCTGATCGCGGCAGACCCGAAGTCACTGATCATCTTGGTCAGCGACCACCTGCCCAGCCTTTCGGAAAGCCAGACCTACCAGAAGCTCAACTATCTCTGCGGAATAGAGGACTCCACCTTCCAAAACAGGATACTCATCATCGAAAACGGTCGGCCCGTGCGGTACAGCACCATCCATCATTTCGACATCCCCCGCATCATCCTCAACTACGCGACCAAGGGCAAATACTGCCAGGAACATGACTGCAACTTCACGACCCATGGCCCCCCCGTGGCCAAAAATGCCTACCGTGACGGATACCGGAAAGACTATCTGGACATCATGTCCCAGGCCATGGATGCCGCCTCGGCCATCCGCATGATCGGCTCGGAAACGCAGTGCGTACAATAAAAACAATCCGATCTCGGTAAAAACCCCATGCCTGCCCTCATGAATCCTTGGCTAATTTCCCTTCTTATCGCCGGGTTGTCCCTGTTGTTTACCGGAATCATCCGGCGTTACGCCTTGGCGCGCAACCTTATCGATGTTCCCAACAGCCGGAGCTCGCACCAGATCCCTACTCCGCGAGGGGGGGGGCTGGCCATTGTCTTGACTTTTTTTGCAGGGCTGTTGCTGTTGTGGCTAAGCGGCCGTCTGCCGACCCGGATATTGATAGCCCTGTCCGGCGCCGGAGGCCTGGTTGCCTGGGTTGGTTTTTTGGATGACCGCCGCCATATCGCCCCGAAATGGCGGTTGAGCGCCCATTTTCTCGGGGCGGCCTGGGGCCTTTTCTGGCTGGAAAAACTCCCCCCCCTCTCTGTATTCGGGCACCTGTTCCACCTCGGCTGGGCCGGCTATTTGCTCGCCGCGCTCTATCTTGTCTGGTTGCTCAACCTGTACAACTTCATGGACGGCATTGACGGTCTCGCCGGCATTGAGGCGATCACCGTCTGCCTGGGCGGGAGCCTTGCCTATGCTCTCTCCGCACCCGCCGGGCAGGATTGGCTCACGCCGGGATTGCTGCTGTCCGCGGTTGCCGGTTTTCTGTACTGGAATTTCCCGAAGGCCACGATTTTCATGGGAGACTCCGGCAGCGGCTTTCTGGGGCTGACCCTGGGGCTTTTCTCGATCCAGGCCGGCCAGGTGGAGCCGGAACTATTCTGGTGCTGGCTCATCCTGCTTGGAGTTTTTGTGGTTGACGCCACCACGACTTTGTTGCGCCGGGTGTTACGGGGGGAGATTTTTCACGAAGCCCACCGCAGTCACGCATACCAGTACGCCGCCCGCCGTTTTGCCGCGCACCGGCATGTAACCATCGCCGTCGGGCTGATCAATCTGCTCTGGTTGTTGCCCCTGGCACTGCTGGTGACGAGGGGATCGCTTCCGGGCCTGGCCGGACTGCTGATCGCCTACACGCCGCTGGTATGGGGCGCGTTTCGCTATAAGGCCGGGGCGAAAGAGCAACAGGAAGTGTGATTGAGGCCGCTCGAAAAGAGTGAATTTCTGATCGTTCACGCCAGCTCTGATTACCAAGGGTAATGTAACCAAACCGAATCAAACCAGCCTCCGAACAAAGCAAACGCTATGATTCTGTTTGTTGGAATCATGAAGCCATCCACAACCCCAACCCAGATACCCTGATCAGCACATGCCCGATCTTGCCCTTGTCATCTTCATTACAACCTATCTCGGCGTAGCCATCGGCCGGATTCCCGGTCTGATGCTGGACCGGACCGGCATCGCCCTGCTGGGGGCAATCGCCATGATCGCCAGCGGCGCGGTGCCGCTCGGTGCGGCCATGGCGTCCATCAACCTGCCCACCATCATCCTGCTCTATGCGCTGATGGTGCTTTCCGCCCGGCTCCGGCTGGGGGGCTTCTACACCTGGATCGCCGGTCGCACCACCAGCCTGCTGGACCGGCCCCGGCTTTTCCTCCTTGCCAGCATGCTGGTGGCTGCCCTGCTTTCCGCCCTGCTGGCCAACGACATTGTCTGCCTGGCCTTCACCCCGGTTCTCTGCCTCGCCCTGCTCAAAAAAGGGCTCAACCCCCTGCCCTTCCTCCTGGGCCTTGCGGCAGCCAGCAATATCGGCTCGGCCGCCACCATCATCGGCAACCCGCAAAACATGCTGATCGGCCAGGTCGGCCAGTTGCACTTCGGCAGCTTCCTGCTCTGGTGCACCCCGCCCGCGCTCATCGCCCTGGCCGGCGCCTACCTCATTCTCTGCCGCACCTACAAGGGCCGCTTTATCGCCCCCTCCATTCCCCAGACCATGGCCCAAACAGCCGAATGGCCCGAGTTCGATCGCCGGCAAAGCGCAAAAGGGCTCATCGCCCTCCTGGTTCTGGTCGGACTCTTTTTTACTCCCATCCCCAGGGAGCTTTCCGCCATCACCGTGGCCGGAATCCTGCTGTGCAGCCGGAAAATGCACTCCCGCCGGATCATGGAGCTGGTGGACTGGCATCTGCTCACCCTGTTCTGCGCCCTGTTCATCGTGGTCCACGGCATAACCAGCCGCGAGATTCCCAGCCTGATCATGGAGGCCATGGCCCGGCAGGGACTGACGATCACCAACCTTTTCGCCCTCACCGGCATCTCCACCCTGATGAGCAATCTGGTCAGCAATGTGCCCGCCGCCATGCTCCTGGTCCGGTTCCTCGACCCTGGGGTGCCGGAACAATGGTACGTCCTGGCCCTGTCCAGCACCTTTGCCGGAAACCTGATCATCATCGGCAGCATCGCCAATCTCATCGTCATCGAGCAGGCAAGGAAATTCCATATCGAGATCAGCTTTAAGGAACATGCCAGGGCCGGCATCCCGATTACGCTTTTTTCTCTGCTCGTTCTTGTTTTGCTGTTATACTTGCGGCACTCTCTCTTGTTCCTGCAAGGATAAAATCCACACCCGGCTCATCTCCGTCATGGACCCTCTCTTATGAAAAGCCTCTGGCTTTCCGCTCTCAGCGAAAAAAAAATTGTGCTCGTCAACGACTGGCTGCTCCGATATGTCCTGACCTACGACAACCTTGTCCAGGCGCTGGTTATAATCGCGGCCCTGCTGGCCGCCTTTCTGGCCGGCAACAGAATCAAACGAAAATTTTCCGCTCCCGAACCGCCCCGGAGGCGTTTCGGCCAGCTCCTCGCGGCCGTGCTGCCCCTTGCCGCGCCTTTGCTCTGGCTTTTTCTGCAACTGCTCTCGCTGCTGGTCGCCATGCAAGCCGAATGGCCGCACAATCTGCTTACCATTGTTGTCAATCTGCTGGCGGTCTGGATTGTTATTCAGACCGCCTCCCTGTTTTTCGACAACACCGCCTGGATCAGGCTGATTGCGGTCATCGCCTGGACCCTCGCCGCCCTCAACATCCTGGATCTGCTGGGACCTGCCGTCAGCCTGCTCGACCGTCTCTCCCTCAAATTCGGCAAACTGCAGATTTCGCTGCTCACCGTACTCACAGGGTTCCTGACCCTGGTACTGCTGCTGTGGGGGGCGCGTATCCTCTCCCATATTCTCGAAAAACGCATCCGGGAGAACTCGGCGCTCTCGCCTTCCATCCAGGTGCTGTTCATAAAGCTGTCGAAGATTACGCTCATCACCGCCGCCATCCTGGTGGGGTTGCGGATCGTCGGCCTCGACCTCACCGGCTTTACCATCTTCACCGGCGCGGTCGGCGTGGGCATCGGCTTCGGCCTGCAGAAAATCTTCTCCAACCTGATCAGCGGCATCATCCTCCTGCTGGACAAGTCCATCAAGCCGGGCGACGTCATCACCGTGGGCGAAACCTATGGCTGGGTCAACTCCCTGGGCGCACGCTATACCTCGCTCATTGCCCCGGACGGCAAGGAATTCCTGATCCCCAATGAGGATCTGATCACCCAGCAGGTGGAAAACTGGTCGTTCAGCAACAGCACGGTATGCCTGAGGATTCCGGTGGGCATTGCCTACAGCTCGGATGTGCGCAAGGCCATGGCCCTCTGCGAGGAGGCAGCCAGACAGACAGAAAGGATCATCCAGGATCCGCCGCCCCGGTGCCTGCTCGTCGCCTTTGGCGAGAGTTCCATTGATCTTGAACTGGGCGCCTGGATCAACGATCCGGTCAACGGGGTCAAGAATGTGCAGAGTGACGTTCTCTTAAAGATCTGGGAGACATTTCAGGAACAGGGCATGGATATCCCCTATCCGCAGCGGGATATCCACATCAGAACCATGCCGCCCGGAACAGGGGGCACGGCGGAGGGATAGCAAGAGGCCCTCCGGAAATAAGGCCTTTAATCCATTTTCGGATCAACAGCAGAAGGCGAAGGCAGAGGCTTGGGGCACAGTCCCTGCCCCCCTGCGGGATGGTCAGGGTTATAAATCAACCCTGCGCCGCATGAAACTCCCTGGCCCTGGCCACCAGAGCCGGAGCCCAGGCCGGGGTGCCCAGGGCGTGGATATGGGTGTAGAGGGCCAGCACGTTTTTGAACACCAACCCATCCCGGCCACCGGCAAAGCCCACCCCGCGCTCCATCCGCAGGGCAAGCCGCTCAGCCTCCCCGCCCCACTCCTCCACCCGGCTGTAGCGGAATTCATGCCCCTTGATCTCGGCCCCCTCCGGATAATACGGATTTCGCCCCTCGACCTTCAATACGGTGTAGCCATGGGCCTGGGGTTTTTTCCTCAAGCCGAACCGCACCGGGAAAAGACCCACCAGGGGGAAGACCTCCTCGGCAAGCACCATGCTTTCGCCAAGATAGATCAGGCCGCCGCACTCCGCATAGATGGGCAGCCCGGCCTCGGCTGCTTTTTTCAGGGAAGCCCGAAAGAAGACGTTGGCGGAAAGCGCACCGGCGCTGGTTTCCGGAAAGCCGCCGCCGATATAGAGGCCGTCTAGCTCCGGCAGCTCCGTGGCGGTCAGGGCATTGATCTCCACCAGCCGGGCGCCGCACCGGGCCAAGGCCTCCAGGTTTTCCGCATAGTAGAACTGAAAGGCAGCATCCTTGAGGATGCCGATCCGCACCGGCTCGTCCGCGCCCTTCCGCTCCGGGCGCGGGACTTCCGCCTCGCCGGCGCAGGGGCCCATCATCTTTTCTATCCCGGCAAGATCCAGATATTGCGCCGCCTTCCCGGCCAAACTCTGGACCGCCGCCTCGGCGCCCTCATGTTCCGGACAGGGGGTTATCCCCAAATGCCGCTGCGGGAAGGCGTCCTCCTTGGAACGGGGCATGGCGCCCAGAACCGGAATCCCGGTATACTGCTCCACCGCCTGCCGGACAAGGGCCTCGTGCCGGGCAGTGCCCACCCGGTTTAAAATCACCCCGCCGATTGTCACCTCCGGATCAAAGCGCTGGCAGCCCAGCACCAGGGCCGCCACGGTGCGGGTGGTCTTGGTGCAGTC
>JAZDIS010000472.1:0-2175 GCA_043804705.1 Pseudomonadota bacterium
ATACCTACCTTCCCTCACTGCGCTTTACCGACTTCCCCCCATATATTCCCCAATCCCGCTCGTGTACAGTACTAGAAATTTACCCCCACGCGCCCTGCCGCAAGCGCTCCCGGCATTGGCCACAGCAAAAAAGGAACCCATATGGTCTGCAATTTTATACAACAGTGCACTTTTTTCGCTGTGCGCGACGAGGGCAAAGAGATGCGCGAATATCTGACAGGGTTCTATTGCGCCGGGAACTTTCACGCTTGCGCACGCCACAAGGCGACGCTGGAGATGGGACAGGAACTGGTGCCGGACGATATGTTCCCAAACGAAAATGATTTTCTCAGTCTGTTTGCCTGGTCCGCGCAGCAACGGAAAATCCCGGCCGGCAAGACCTGCCGCACCCGAGGCTCTAGCCGGCAACCAGTTTCCACGCCAAAAAAGACATCCGCCTCGTCCGGTCATCCTCCGTCAACCCGTCACACTCGCAACCACCGCTGACCTTGGCCACCATCGGCCATCGGGTGATCCCGCCCCCCGCACACCGTCAACACCATGGCTCTGTCGCAATAAAATCCCGTCCCGTGTGGCCAAAGCCGGCAGCCCTACACACCCTGCCCGTGATTGCCGAATCCTCCGCCTGCTTTCATTTGTCTCTCAGAAAAAATTTTTTGGCCGCTCCTTACCTCGCCGTCCATGGCCTTAGGAATTGACAAATACAGTGACCACGGCTATCAGTTAAAAACAATCATCCCGTGACCATTGACGAGGAGTTCCCCATGCCCATCACCATCGAAAAGCTTCCCCAAAAAAAACGCGAGACCCTGCGCCTTGACCAATGGCCGATCTGGCAGTGCGAACCCTCGGTCTTTCCCTGGCATTACGACCAGGAGGAATCCTGTTATATCCTGGAGGGCGAGATCACCGTAACCACCGCGGATCAGACGGTGCGCATCTTCCCCGGCGATTACGTGACCTTTCCCAAAGGGTTGGATTGCCAGTGGCAGGTGCATACCGCGGTTCGCAAGCATTATCTGTTCCGCTAAAAACAGGCCTCTTTCGAAATCCCCGTGACTGATCCTTACGCCATCGCCCGCCAGTTCGTCTTTTCCGGCGAGATCCTCTCCGTGCGCGATTACGGGAGCGGCAATGTAAACGACACCTATCTGGTCCGGGCCACAGAAGGCTCGGACATTCCGGACTTCATCCTGCAACGCCTCAACCCCCGCGTGTTCCCGGAGCCAGAACGGATCATGCACAACCTGCGGGTTCTCGACGGCCATGTTCGTCCCAAACTGCAGACAGACAAAATTCACCGCTGGGAGCTGCCGGGGATCATCCCCACCCGGAGTGGCGCGGATTACTACCGCGATCAAGACGGGGCCTTCTGGCGGGCTCAGACCTTTATCGCCGGCACCGAAAGTTTCGCCACCATCAAAAACGAGGCCCAGGCCGAAGAGGCTGGCCGGGGGCTGGGATTTTTCCATGCCCTGATCCATGACCTGCCCGTCCATCTGCTGCACGACACCCTGCCCGGCTTCCATATTACCCCAGGCTATCTGGCTCAATATGCCGCACTCGCCGCAGCGCCCCCCAGACCGGATCTCTCGGCAGAGGCACTTTTCTGCCACAGGTTCATTGCCGAGCGGAAAGGAACGGCAGAGGTGCTCGAAGCCGCGCGCCTGCGGGGAGAACTGCCGACCTGCCCGATCCACGGCGATCCCAAGCCGGCCAACATCCTCTTTGCCCGCGATACCGGCCGGGCGGTCAGCCTCATCGATCTGGACACCGTCAAGCCCGGCCTGCTCCATTACGACCTCGGCGACTGCCTCCGCTCCTGCTGTAATCCGGCCGGAGAAGACACGGACCCGGCCGGGGTCTCGTTCAACCTTGCTTCCTGCGGGGCCATCCTGCGGGGATACCTGCCCCAGGTCGCACCGTTTTTTTCCGCCGCCGGCTATCGATATATCTATGACGCCGTCCGGATCATCGCCTTTGAGTTGGGTATTCGCTTTTTCAGCGATCATCTGGCCGGCGATGTGTATTTCAAGATCAGCAGGCCGGGGCAGAACCTGCACCGCGCCATGATCCAGTTCGCCCTTTGCCGGAGCATCGAGGACCAGGAGGCGGAGATCAGAAACATCGTCAAGAATTTCCAGAAAACATGACCGCTTTCAGCCTGCACCCCTT
>JAZDIS010000473.1:0-18556 GCA_043804705.1 Pseudomonadota bacterium
GGTTTTTTCGTCTTTCCGCTCTTCAAGCACGAAGACCGAATCGCCGTAGGGGGCAGGAAGCACTGCGGTGGCCGGAATGGCCAGCACTTGATTTTTTCCGGGCAGCACCACGGCCACAGTGGCGAACATGCCGGGGTGCAAGCGCTCTCCCTTGTTGGTTGCCGTGGCTTGCACCCGGACATTGCGGGTGGCGTTGTCAGCCTGCGGGTTGATGGCGGTGATCCTGCCGGCCACGGTTTGGCCGGGCAGGGCGTCGGAGGTTATCCGCACCGGCAGGCCAGGCTGGATGCGGGACAACTCCTGCTGGGGCAGCATGAAATTGACAAAGATCGGGTCCATGGCCTGGAGGGAAACAATGGGCTCCCCTTCCTTGAGAATCTGACCAAGGTTGACCAGCCGGATGCCGAGACGGCCGGAAAAAGGGGCGCGAATGGTTTTTTTGGCGATGGTGGCCCGGATCGTGTCGGCCTGGGCAACTGCCTGTTTGTGTTTCGCCTCGCCTTCATCGTAGGCGGCCTTGGAAACGGCGTTTGTCTCGACGAGCAGACGGAGCCGTTCGAAATTGACCTTGGCCAGCGAGGCCTGTGCTTCCGCCGCCTGGAGTTGCGCCTCTTCGGAGGAGGTGTCCTGCTGGAGCAGGAGGCTGCCCGCCTGTGTCCAGGTGCCTGGGGTAAAATCGAGACGCGCCACCTTGCCCGGCAGTTCTGCGGCCACGGTCACCCCCTGTACCGCTTCCAGCGAACCCACGGCGGGCAGGGTGGTCTCCCACGATTCCGGATGGGCCTGGGCCGTGGTCACCGTTTCCGGCGGAGGGGCAAAGCTCTTGCCTTTGCCCACCATCTTGGAGATCTGCAGGCCCTTGATGCCGGCAAGGATGGCGATCACCAGCAGCAGGCCAAGGAGGGAGAGAAAGATGCGTTTTTTCATGGGCGGATTCTTTTAAAGGAAGGAGAAGAATGGATTTTTGAAAGATAAGTTAAATACATATTTGACTTATCCTCCTTGTGGCGTCAAGGGTTTTTTGGTCTGTCGCGGAAATGCTGGCGTTGAGTGCCCGTGTCATAGGGAAAGGACCAGCGTTTTGTTGTTTCGCAAAACGCGTGAGCAGTCCGGGGGCGAATGTTGTTAAAGAGTTAACAAAAAAGTAATTTGTGTAGTTTTTAAAATAAAATTATTACAAAAATGTTTTTTATTAGGGGGTATGGAAAGTAGAAGAAGTTGTTCTCGTTTGTTTTTAAAATATGTAAAATCAATATGTTGAGGTATTTTTAGCGACTTTTTTTTATTGTTGGCACGTTACTTGATTAACCAGTGGCCAGTTGTATCACATCCTGTGATAGCGTTTGGGGTTTTTCTGAGGATATTGGTCAAAAGGAGGAAGCGGAATGAAGAAAATCGAGGCGATAATCAAGCCGTTCAAGCTTGATGACCTGAAGGCTGCCATGGCTGAGCTTGGCGTTCAGGGGATGACTGTTACGGAAGTGAAGGGCTTCGGCCGGCAAAAGGGGCACACCGAGGTCTATCGGGGCGCGGAGTACGTGGTGGACTTCATCCCCAAGGTCAAGGTGGAGATCGTGGTGACCTCGGAGATGGTGGAAAAGGTGGTGAGTACCATCGTCGCCAGCGTCAAGACCGGCAAGATCGGGGACGGCAAGATTTTTGTTCCGCCGGTTGATTCCATCTGTCGTATCCGGACTGGTGAAACCGATAAGGAGGCCATCTAGGTATAATTATGACTCAGATTAAATCAACGCATAAGGACATTTCAATGAACAGGTCAATTGCAAAGAAAGTGGGCCTGCCCCTGACCATGGCCATGGTTGCTCTGGCAGGAACCGCCATGGCCGGAGAGGGTGCAGCCGAGGTAACCGGTGCCGTCGCGGTAACAGCTGCCGCCGAGATAAGCGGTGCCGCCGTTGCCTATATGGTCAATAATACCTGGATGCTGGTGGCCACTTTCCTGGTGTTTGTCATGCATCTCGGCTTTGCCACCCTTGAGGCCGGGCTGTGCCGGTCGAAAAATACGGTCAACATCCTTTTCAAAAATACCGCCATCGTGGCCATCGGGCTTTTGACCTATGCGGTAATCGGTTTCAACCTGATGTATCCCGGCGAATTTTCCATTCCGGGCATTTTCGGCTTTTCCGGTTTCGGTATCGGGGCAACCCCAGAAAATATGATGGTTGCCGGAAAAGACGGGGTGGGGATCTACACCTACTGGACCGATTTCATCTTTCAGGCCATGTTTGCGGCCACGGCAGCCACCATCGTTTCCGGTGCGGTTGCTGAACGGGTTAAGCTGCACAGTTTCTTGATCTTTTCCATAATCTATGTGGGACTGGTCTATCCCTGGGTGGGAAGCTGGAAGTGGGGCAAGGGCTGGCTGGACGCCATGGGGTTCTATGATTTTGCCGGCTCCACCCTGGTGCATTCCGTGGGCGGTTGGGCTTCGCTGGCCGCAGTGATGCTGCTCGGACCCCGTCTTGGCAAGTATGTCGGAAACACCATCAAGCCGATCATGGGCCATAGTATGCCCCTGGCAACCATCGGTGCTTTTCTGCTCTGGCTTGGCTGGTTTGGCTTTAACGGCGGCTCGGTGCTTTCCGCTGATCCTGTCTTGGTATCCTTTGTTTTCGTAACCACCTGTCTTGCCGCCGCCGCCGGTATGTTCGGCGCCATCACCCTGAGCTGGATGATCCAGAAGAAGCCGGATCTGAGCATGACTCTCAATGGGGTGCTTGCCGGACTGGTTGGCATCACCGCTGGCGCCGATGTGGTCAGCGTGATGAGCGCCGTGGTGATCGGCTTTATTGCCGGTCTTCTGGTTGTTGTCGCGGTTATGATTTTTGATCGCCTGAGGCTTGATGATCCGGTCGGCGCCCTTTCCGTCCATCTTGTTTGTGGTATATGGGGCACCCTGGCAGTGGGCATTTTCAGCGCGGCGCACTCCTTTACAACCCAGTTGATCGGGGTCGCGGCCTACGGCGCGGTCTGCTTTCCCGCCGCCTTTATCATCTTTTATCTCTTGAAGGTTACCATGGGTATTCGGGTGGATGCGGAAGATGAAATGAAAGGGCTCGATGTGAGCGAACACGGCATGGAAGCGTATGCCGGGTTTGAGATTAAAAACGTCTAATTAGTTTGTCCAACTTGCAAGAATCCCGGAACCCCAGGGGATCCCCTCCGGTTCCGGGATTCTTCCCTTGAAGAACCACTCTGAAAATAAAAAAAATGAAACTCCTTGTTTTGCAACATACCGCCTGGGCCGGCCCAGGGCGGCTGCTTCTTGAAGCTATCGCCAAACATCGGGTGGATTTTGATCTCGTCAAGGTCTGGCAGGACTGGATCCCCGACTTCAACGATTACGGGGCGATCATTCTCCTGGGCGGTTCTCCCAATGTCGATCAGGAGGAGAAATACCCGTTTCTCGTGGAGGAGAAACGTTTTATCAAAAGGGCGATTGGCGCGGACAAGCCGATTCTGGGTTTCTGTCTCGGCCACCAACTGCTTGCCTCGGTGCTCGGCGCCCAGATCGGGCCGAATTTCAAGCCGAGCATCGGCTTTGTCCAGGGGCATCTCACCCATGATGGCCGTGAGCATCCGGCGTTCAAAAATCTCGGCAAGGCCATGCCCATGTTCAAGTGGCACAGCCAGACGGTGCTGGAACCGCTGCCCAAACATTTCTCCCTGCTCGCCACTTCGGAACAATGCCAGGTGGAAGCATTTTCCCTTGAGCAGAGACCGCATATCCTCGGATTGCAGTTTGACAACCATGTCGCGGTTTCCGAGGATATCAGTCTCTGGCTGGAACAGGACTGGCAGTGGCTGGCCTCGTTCCGGTCTCTGGTGGTGCGGCCCGCCGATTTGCTGGCCGAGGCATACCGCTTGCGGACGCAGATTTCCGATGATTTCCAGCAATTTTTCAGTGATTATCTGAGCCTTATCTCCTGATGGTGCGTCAGGGCGTGAAATTTATGAGGGGAGCTGTTGCCTCACGGCTCCGCCCTAAGGCGGTAGCCCACCCCTGATTCGGTAAGCAGCAGGCTGGGGCGGGACGGGTCGCGTTCGATCTTGCGCCGCAGATTGCTGATGTTCACCCGCAGCACATGCGGCTGCTCCAGGTGGGAGCTCCCCCAGATCCGGCTGAGCAGCTGGCGATGGGTCAGCACCTTGCCGGCGTGGGTCACCAGTATCCGGAGGATTTCGTACTCGGTGGGGGTGAGTTGGACCTCCTGACCGGCCACCCGCACCAGGCGGCGGGCAAGATCCACTTCGAGTCCGCCGCTGCGGAAAACCGGTTCCGGGGCCTGGCCGACGACCCGCCTGAGCGACCCCCGGATGCGGGCCAGCAGCTCCGGCACGCCAAAGGGCTTGGTCAGGTAATCGTCCGCGCCGGCGTCCAGGGCGGCCACCTTGTCATCCTCCCGTTCCCGCACCGAGAGCACGATGACCGGTGCGGGCGACCATTCGCGCAGCCGCCTTATCACCTCCACCCCGTCCAGGTCGGGCAGTCCCAGGTCGAGGAGAATCAGGTCCGGCCGCACTGCCGCGGCGGCGGCCAGACCGAGGCTGCCGTTTTCCGCCAGATGCACAACAAAGCCGCTGCTCCCCAAGACGGTGGCAAGCAGCCGCCGGATGGCAGCCTCGTCATCCACCACCAGGATTCGGGGGGGATGGTCGCCGGGCTTTGTTTCATTCATGGGGAGAACCCTCTGTCTGGGGAGGTGGGGCAAGGGGCAGCCTGATCGTGACGGTCAGGCCGCCGCCGGGAGTGATGGCGGCGCGGATTGTGCCGCCGTGGGCCTGGACAAACCCCTTGCAGATGGAAAGGCCGAGCCCGGTGCCGCGCGCCCCTTCCGTCGCCGGCACCCGGTGGAACTTGTCGAAGATCCGTTCCAGGTCTGCTTCGGCAACGCCGGGGCCATGGTCGATTATTTCCATGACCAGCCATTCCCGGTCGGTCCGGGCATTGATGCCGATGGCCTGATCCGGCGGCGAATACTTGAGGCTGTTGTCCAGCAGGTTGACCAGCACCTGGATCATGCAGCCCATATCCAGCATCACCAGCGGCAGGTCCGGGAGGAGGCGCACCGCGATCTCCCGTTTTCCCAGGCGCGGATCGAGCACCGACAGGGCGCAGCCGATCAGCTCCTCCATGTCGCAGGGCGTGTATTTCAGCCGTACCGCCCCTGCTTCCAACCGGGTCATGTCCAGCAGGTTGCCGACAAAGCGGTTCAGCCGGGCCGCCTCCTCGCAGGCCGTGGCCAGCAGCTCGGTCCTGGCCGTCTCGTCCAATCCCTCCTGGTCCCGCAGGCTGCTCAGCGCTCCGGTGATGGAGGCCAGCGGGGTACGCAGATCGTGGGAGATGGAGTTCAGGAGCGCCCGCTCCAGGGTTTCCCTGGCCTGTAAGATCTGGGCCTGCTCCGCCTGCTGGGAAAAGCGGACCCGCTCCAGGGCCATGGCGGTCTGGCTGGCAAAGGCATCGAGCAGGAGCCGGTGCTGCTGGGAGTTGTAGTCGGCTGGATCCGCCATTTTCACCCCCAATACGCCAAGGATGTCCGTCGAAGTCTTGAGCGGCAGGTAGAGCAGATCGGCCGAGCCCAGGGTGGCGGTGCCGCACCCCGCTTCCTGGTGATTGCGAAAGGTCCAGTCCGCCACCGCCCGTTCCTTGAGGTCGAGATGCAGTCCCTCGCTGGCCGAGATGATTTTGAGTTGCTCCCCGTCGGCCAGGAAGACCACGATCTCGGCCTTCAGGCTTTCCCTGATGTTGCGGAGCACCGCGCCGGTGATGGCAACCAGGTCGGCGGCCCCGGCCAGGTCGCGGCTCAGGTAGTAGAGGCTGGCGGTCTGCACCTCGCGCACGCGTAACGCCTCCGCCCGTTCGCGGCTTCTGGCCACCTGGGAGCTGATCACCAGCCCCACGGTGAGAAAGACGAGAAAGGTCAGCAGGTATTCGGTGTCTGCCACGGCCAGGGTGAAGAAGGGGGGGACAAAGAAGAAGTCAAAGGCGAGCACCCCGAGGAAAGCGGTGAGCACGGCTGGTTGCAGCCCGAGCCGGACCGCAGCTGCAACCACGGCGAGCAGGTAGAACATCGCCATATTGGTGGGGGAAAAAAAAGATTGGACCAGGCTGCAGAGCAACGTGGTCCCTGCCACCAGGGCCACGGCTGCCGCATATCCCGCCCAGGGGATGGCGCGGAGCTGGCGGCGCTGCTGCGTTGCCGTGCGCCGCTCCCCGAGGCTCATGCTCACTACGTAGACGTCGATCTCGCCGCTTGCCCGGATGATCTGGTCTACGATGGGCGGCCGCAGGAGTTCCCGCCAGCGGGGCCGGGTGGGTTTGCCCACCACGATCTTGGTGATGTTGTGGCGGCCGGCGTAGTCGGCCACCGCCTCGGCCACGGTGGCGGCGGTGACCGAGGCCACCGTGGCGCCCATGCTTTCGGCCAGCCTGAGATCGCGCCAGATCCGAGCCCGGTTCTCGCGGCTGAAGCGGCCGGTGTCCGGGGTTTCGATGTACACCGCATGCCAGGGGGCCTTCATCTCGTCGGCCAGCCGCCGGGTGGTGCGCATCAGCTTCTCGCCGAAGGGGCTGCCGCTGATGCAGACCAGCAGCCGCTCCGCCACGGAGCGGGGGCCGGGGATGGCGCGGGCCTCCATGTAGGAGCGCATCTGGTCGTCCACCCGGGATGCGGCGCGGCGCAGGGAGAGTTCCCGCAAGGCGATGAGGTTGCCGGGCTGGAAGAATTTTTCCATGGCCCTGGCCGCCTGCTCGGGGATGTAGATCTTGCCCTCGCTCAACCGCTCCAGCAGCTCATCCGGCGGGATGTCCACCAGCTGAATCTCGGTGGCCAGATCGAGCAGGTTGTCCGGCACGGTTTCCCGCACCACCACCCCGGTGATCCTCTCCACCACATCGTTTAAGCTCTCGAAGTGCTGGACATTGACCGTGGTATAGACATCGATGCCCGCAGTCAGCAGCTCCTGTACGTCCTGCCAGCGTTTTTCATGGCGGGAGCCCGGCGCATTGGTATGGGCCAGCTCGTCCACCAAAGCGATCTGGGGATGTCTTGTGAGCACTGCGTCGAGATCAAGTTCGAAGAGCGGCACCCCCTGGTATGCAAGGCGCAGCTTGGGCATGACCTCCAGCCCTTCCAGCAGGGCGTCGGTTTCGGCGCGGCCGTGGGATTCCACATAGGCCGCCACCACGTCGCGGCCCTCCCGCTTGCGCTGGCGGGCCGCGCTCAGCATGGAGAAGGTCTTGCCCACCCCGGCCGCGTAGCCGAGGAAGATCTTGAGCTTGCCCCGGTCGGCCTGGGCTTCCTCGGCCTGGGCCAGCTTGAGCATGGCCTCCGGCGAGGGCCGGATGTCGTCGCTGTCGTTGGTCATGATTGGGAATCCAGGGCCCGGTTAAGGAGCAGGACGTTGACCCGTGGTTCTCCCAGCAGGCCGAGTTGACGGCCCTCGGTGTGGCTGGCCACCAGCCCGGTCACGGCATCCTCGGAAAGATTGCGGGCCAAGGCGATACGCGGGATCTGCAGCCGGGCGGCGGCGAGGGAGATGTGGGGATCAAGGCCGCTGGCCGAGGCCAGAACCAGGTCGGCGGGGATGGGGGTGGTGATGCCGGTGGCCCGCAGGGCTTTGACCCGTTCCGCCACGGTGGCGAGGAAGGCCGGATTGCTGGGGCCGCTGTTGGAGCCGCCCGAGGCCATGGGATTGTAGGCAAACTCGGCGGTGGCCGAGGGCCGGGGCCAGAAATAATGTGGCCCGGTGAAGGGCTGGCCGATCAGTTCCGAGCCCGCCGCCTGGCCGTTGGCATCAATGATCAGGCTGCCGTTCGCCTGGTGCGGGAAAATGGCCTGGGCGACGGCAGTGACCACGGCCGGGTAGAACCCGCCGCAGAGCACGGTGAACAAGAGGCACATCAGAATAGCTGATTTCAGTTCTTTCATGGTTTGATTCTCCGAATGTCGCCGGGATAAATCATTGTATAAATAAACCGACCATTAAGTCGATGGCTTTGATGCCGGCAAAGGGGACGATGATGCCGCCCACCCCGTAAATGAGCAGGTTCGAGAGCAGCAGTTTTTCCGCGGGCATGGGGCGGAACTTGGTGCCCCTGAGGGCCAGCGGCACCAGAAAGGGGATGACCAGGGCGTTGAAGATTACCGCCGAGAGGATGGCGCTCTGCGGGCTGGCTAGGTGCATCACATTCAGCGCTCCCAATTGGGGGTAGATGGAGAGCAGGGCCGCCGGGATGATGGCAAAGTACTTGGCAATGTCGTTACTGATGCTGAAGGTGGTGAGGTTGCCCCGGGTCATCAGGATCTGCTTGCCCACCTCCACGATATCCAGGAGCTTGGTGGGGTTGGAGTCCAGATCGATGATGTTGGCCGCCTCCCTGGCTGCCTGGGTGCCGGTGTTCATGGCCACCGCCACATCGGCCTGGGCCAGGGCCGGGGCATCGTTGGTGCCGTCGCCGGTCATGGCCACCATGAAGCCTGCATCCTGGCTCTCCTTGATCAGGCGCAGCTTGTCCTCCGGCGTGGCCTGGGCCAGGAAGTCGTCCACCTGGGCCTCGGCGGCGATGGCTGCGGCGGTGAGCGGGTTGTCGCCGGTGATCATCACCGTTTTGATCCCCATGGCCCGCAGCTGCCGGAAGCGCTCCTGGATGCCGGACTTGACGATGTCCTTGAGGTTGACCACCCCGAAAATCTCGGTGCCGCAGCAGACCACCAGCGGCGTGGCCCCGGCCCGGGCGACGCGGTCGACCACCTGGGCCAGCTCGGCGGGAATGGACTCCCCGCCTAAGGCTCGGACAAAGGCGACCAGGGAATCGGCCGCGCCCTTGCGGTACTGCTTTCCCGCCGTGTTGAGCCCGGAGAGCCGGGTTTGCGCGTTGAACTCCACCGGCTCACCGTCGGCGGGCACGGCCTGCTGGGGCAGGTTGAAGCGCTGGCGGGCCAGGACCACGATGCTGCGGCCCTCCGGGGTCTCGTCGGCCAACGAGGCCATCAGGGCCGCCTCGGCCATCTCGCGCTCGGTGTGGCGGCCCACCGGGATGAACTCCACCGCCTCCCGGTTGCCGTGGGTGATGGTGCCGGTCTTGTCCAGGAGGAGCACGTTGACGTCGCCCGCCGCCTCGATGGCCCGGCCGGAGAGGGCGATGACATTTTTCTGGCATAACCGGTCCATGCCGGCGATGCCGATGGCAGGCAAGAGTGCGGCGATGGTGGTGGGCGCAAGACAAACGAACAGGGCCACCAGCACGGTAAGGGATACCGGGTGACCAAGGCCGGTGGCCGCAACGCTGTAGATGGAAAGGGGGCTGATGTTGGCGCAGACCAAAAGGAAAACCAGGGTCAGGGCGATGAGCAGCACCTCAAGCGCCACCTCGTTGGGGGTCTTGCGCCGTTTGGCGCCTTCGATCAGGGAGATCATCCGGTCCAGAAAGGTTTCGCCGGGGTCGGCGGTGATCCGCACCACCACGCTGCCGGAGACCACGGTGGTGCCGCCGGTCACCGCGCTGCGGTCGCCGCCGGACTCGCGCACCACCGGGGCGGATTCGCCGGTCACCGCCGATTCGTTGACCAGGGCGGCGCCGCTCACGATCTCGCCGTCGCCGGCGATGGTCTCGTTGGTTTCCACCAGGATATGGTCCCCCTTGCGCAACTGAGTTGCGCCGATGGCGGTGGTTGTGCCGTCAGGGCCGGAACCGGCCAACTGCCTGGCCATGACGTCGGTGCGCGACTTGCGCAAGCTTGCGGCCCTGGCCTTGCCCCGTCCTTCTGCCAGTGCCTCGGCAAAGGTGGCGAAGAGCACGGTCAGCCAGAGCCATACCGAGACCTGGCCTGTGAACCAGGCTGGTTCGTGGCCCGCGCCGGTAAGCGACATGATGAAGGTTATGACCGTGATGACGCTGGCGATCTCCACACAGAGCATTACCGGGTTGCGCCACAGCAGGCGGGGGTCGAGTTTCTTGACGGATTCAATGAACGCGGCGCGCAGCAATGCCGGATCAAAAACCGACTTTTGTTCAGGAAGATGTTTGGACATGGTTTCAGTTCACTCCCGTCATGGAAAGATGTTCGACGATCGGTCCCAGGGCCAGGGCCGGGAAAAAGGTCAGCGCCCCGACGATGAGGATGACCAGGGTCAGCCAGAAGGCAAAGGGGAATTTGTCGGTGGGCAGCGTCCCCAGGCTGGGAGGGACATATTTTTTTGCGGCCAGGCCGCCCGCCATGGCCAGCACCGCCACGGCCGGAACATAGCGGCCGATGAGCATGGCCAGGGCGCCCAGCAGGTTGTAGAAGTTGGTGTTGCCGGTAAGACCCGCAAAGGCGCTGCCGTTGTTGTTGGCCATGGAGGCACAGGCATAGAGCACCTCGGTGAGGCCGTGCGCCCCGGGGTTGGCCATGGAGGCCAAGGCGGAGGGGGTGATCATGGCCAGACCGGAGAGGAGCAGCACCATGATGCCTGCCACGAGGATGATGACGATGGACATCCACATCTCCCGCCCCTCGATCTTCTTGCCCAGGTATTCGGGGGTGCGGCCGATCATCAGGCCGGAGACGAAGACGGCGATGACGGCGAAGGCCAGCATGGTGTAGAGGCCGGAGCCCACCCCGCCGAAAACGATCTCGCCCAGCAGGATCAGGGAGAGCGGCACCAGCCCGCCCAGCGGGGTGAGGGAGTCGTGCATGGCGGTGACCGCGCCGCAGGAGGTGGCGGTGGTGGCCACCTCGAACATATCGGTGCCGGCCAGACCGAAGCGCAGCTCCTTGCCCTCCAGGTTGCCTCCCATGACCCCCATCTGGTGCAGCATGGGGGTGGAGGCCAATTCACTGGCGTGGAGCACGCCGAAAGCGGCGATAAACAGGAAGAGCATCACCCCCAGGAGCGTTCTTCCCTGCCGAGGGTTGCCCGCCATCACCCCGAAGGTACGGGTAAGGGCCGCCGGAATCAGCAGGATGAAGAGCACCTCCATGAAGTTGGAGAGCGGGGTGGGGTTCTCAAAGGGATGGGCCGAGTTGGCGTTGAAAAAGCCGCCGCCGTTGGTGCCCAGCTCCTTGATCGCCTCCTGGGAGGCCACCGGCCCCATGGGGATGGTGGCCTCTTGCGCGATCACTTTTTCGGTGAGCGGTACCGTCTTGTAGTCGCTGAAGTTCTGGATCGCCCCCTGGGAGACCAGGAAAACCGCAGCGATCAGCGACAGCGGCAGCAGAATGTAGAGGATGGAGCGGGTCAGGTCCACCCAGAAATTGCCGATCGTTGCGGTGGTGCGCCGGGCAAAGCCGCGGATCAGGGCGATGGCGATGGCCATGCCGCTGGCGGCGGAGACAAAGTTGTGCACGGTCAAGCCCGCCACCTGGCTGAAGTAGCTGAGGGTGGACTCGCCGGCATAGTTCTGCCAGTTGGTGTTGCTGACAAAACTCACTGCGGTATTGAGCGCCAAGGGCCAGGAGAGGCCCGGCAGCCCCTGGGGATTGAAGGGCAGGACGGGCTGGGCCAGCAGCATGCCAAACAGGGTCAGAAAGAGCACCAGGTTGAAGAGCAGCATGGCATAAGCGTAGCGCTGCCAGCCCATCTCGCCGTTTTGCTCCACCCGGCAGATCCGGTAGAACAGGCTTTCGCAGGGGGCCAGGGCAGGGGAGAGGAAGGTGCGCTCGCCGTTGTACACCCGGGCCATGAAAGTACCCAGGGGGCGGGTCAGCAGCAACAAGGCTCCAAACAGCCCGAGAAATTGGAGCAGGTCGTATGGCAAGGTCATGGCGTTTTTCCCCCTCCTGATGGTGTTCCGAAATGCTCCGCACAACGCGGTGGGCATTTTTTAGCCATTATAGCGGAATCGTTATCAAGGCGGGGTCAAAAGGCAATGGAAAGGTGTCAAGAACGTATCAAGACGGCTGCTGTTTGCAGCTAAGAATAACCGGTGGGTTTGTCATATGAATCGGTGACGGTTTTCGAATCAGAACGGATGGCGGATGTTGTCGGAATATGCCCTCAATGGGAAAAATCCGGCAGGACAATCCCGTGTTTCTTGATGCGGTAGCCCATCTGGCGCTGGGTCAGCCCCAGCTCCCGTGCCGCCCGAGCCTGCACCCAGCCGTGCCGCCGCAGGGCGGCCTCCACCTCTTCCCTTTCCATATCCTTTAAAGACTTGTGTGTGGAGTTCCCAAGGAGAGGCTCTCTTGCCAGTCCTGCTCTTTCGGGGGGCGGCGGGACAACAAGGCGGCAGGAGGGCGCGGCCAAAGCCTCTGGTTCCGGTTCCGCGGTGATGTAGCTTGGCAGCTCCCGTGCGACGATGGTATCACGGTCCGCCATGATCACCAGCCGCTCGATGAGGTTCTGCAGCTCGCGGACGTTGCCCGGCCAGGAGTATCCGCAGAGGAGCTGGACCACGGGGCTGGAGAGGTGCACCTCCCGGTTGTTCATGCGGTTGCTCTCCTTCAAAAAATGATCGAGGAGCAGGGGGATGTCTTCCCGCCGGTCCCTGAGCGGCGGAAGGACAACGGGGACCACGTTGAGGCGGTAGAAGAGATCCGCCCGGAAGGTTCCCTGCTCGACGCATTCTTCCAGGCCGCGGTTGGTGGCGGCAATGACCCGGACATTGACCGTGATGGTCTGGGTGCCGCCCAGCCGCTCGAACATCTGTTCCTGCAACACCCTGAGCAGCTTGGCTTGCAGGGGCAGGGGCAGTTCCCCCACCTCGTCGAGAAAGATGGTGCCGCCGTCTGCCAGTTCGAAGCGTCCTTTCTTGAGATTGGCCGCGCCGGTGAAGGCGCCTTTCTCGTGGCCGAGCAGTTCGCTTTCCAGCAGATTTTCCGGCAGGGCCGCGCAGTTGATCTTGATGAAGGGTTTTCCGGCCCTCGGGCTTGCCTGGTGGATGGCCCGGGCGACCAGCTCCTTGCCGGTGCCGGATTCCCCCAGGAGCAGGGCGGTGGCCCGGCTGGGCGCCACCTTGTCGATGTAGTTGTACACATCCTGGATCCGCTTGCACTGGCCGATGATGTTGTGCTGGTTGTAACGGCTGCGCAGTTCTTTCTTGAGCAGCAGGTTTTCCTCCACCAGCACCTGCTGCCTGAGGGAAACCGTCTTGTGCAGCCGCAGGAACTGGGCGATGAGCATGGCGACCACGGTGAGAAAGCGGATGTCTTCCTCAAAGGAGATCTCCGGGCCGAACAGCCTGTCCACGGAAAGGACGCCCACCGGCGCCTCGGGCAGCATGACCGGCACGCCGATGAAGGAGATCTCTCCCTTGGGGAGATTGGCGCGAGCCCCAGTCCGGTTTAGAAAAAGCGGTTCGCTGTGGATGTCCGGCACCACGAAGGGATAGGCGGACTGAAAGATGCGGCCGATCACCCCCTCGCCCAGCCGGTAGATGCCGCGCCGCTCCTCTTCTTTGCTGAGGCCGTACGAGGCGGCGATGGAAAGATGCTCGCCGCCTTCTTCCTGGAGGACCAGGGTGGCCCGCTCCATGCGCAGGGTTTCGTGCAGGATCTGCAATACCTCGGCCAAGGTTTTCTTGATGTCCAGGGCGGAGCCGATGAGCTGGCTTATCTGGTAGAGCGCCTGCAACTCAAGGCGTTCGGTGGGGTAGTCTGGTTTGGTCATGGGCTGGGTCCGCCTTCGTGGGTGATCGGTTGAGGATGGCTTTTTTGGGAAAAGCTCCTTGTGGTATTTGGAATAGCAAGAAATGTTCCATTGTTTCAAAAATGTAACATTGTGCATGGTGAGTATTTATAACTTACTGAAATTTAATATAAATATATTATATTTTGGTCTGTGTGGCAGCATGTGAAGTTTGCAAAAAAGTTTCATTTCGAGCAAATGGTTTTCTGTTTCAAGACATAAATGTAACGAAAACTCCTTTTCTTCTCCTCCCCATTCCGGTCGATGTCCTTCTTTTTTGTCGCCGACTTTACAAAAGAGAACAGGCGGTAAAGCCCCCTGTTTGCTGTTTGTCTTGATAAAAGTATTAATATCAATAAGTTGAATGAAAAGTATCCGGCGGCGTCCAGCTCTGGCACACATCGTGCGATAACCCCAAACGACGGCAGCGCAAGCCAATGGAATTTGATAACCCATATTCAATACTGAGCAAGGAGGAGTAGAGATGCGCAAGGTGGCAATTTACGGAAAAGGCGGCATAGGCAAATCAACAACCACTCAGAACACCGTGGCAGGTTTGGTGGAGTTGGGCAGAAAGGTCATGGTGGTGGGTTGCGATCCCAAGGCGGACTCGACCCGGCTCCTGCTTGGCGGGCTGGCCCAGAAATCAGTACTCGACACCTTGCGCGAGGAGGGCGAGGATGTTGAACTCGACGATATCCGCAAGGCCGGATACGGCGGCACCTGGTGTGTTGAGTCCGGCGGACCCGAGCCCGGCGTCGGTTGCGCGGGACGGGGCATCATCACCTCCATCAATATGCTGGAATCCCTGGGCGCGTATGAAGAGAGCGAAGGGCTGGATTATGCCTTTTACGATGTCTTGGGCGATGTCGTGTGCGGCGGGTTCGCAATGCCTATTCGCGACGGCAAGGCGGAGGAAATCTACATCGTTGTTTCCGGCGAGATGATGGCCATGTACGCAGCCAACAACATAAGCAAGGGGATCATGAAGTTCGCGCAAAGCGGCTCCGTGCGCCTGGGCGGGCTCATCTGCAACTCGCGCGCCGTTGACAACGAGGAGGAGATGATCTCGGAATTTGCCAAAAAGCTCGGCACCCACATGATCTACTTCGTGCCCCGGGACAACGATGTGCAGCGCGCCGAGATCAACCGCAAGACCGTTCTCGAGTGGAATCCCGAGGTCAAGCAGGCGGACGCTTATCGCGGGCTTGCCAAGGCCATCGACGAAAACAAGAACTTTGTCATTCCCACCCCCCTTGAGATCGAGGAGCTTGAAAAACTCCTGATGGACTACGGCCTGATGAACTAAAAAACTATAGGTCCTATAGGTCTCACAAGACCTATGCCTATAACAAAAAAGGAGAAAAGCAATGTTGACTATGATCAGAGCAATTGTCCGGCCGGAGAAAGCAGACAAGGTTCTTGCCTCCCTCATGGAGGCGGGCTTCCCGGCGGTTACCAAATATTCCGTGGCCGGGCGCGGCAAGCAGCGCGGCATCAAGATCGGCGAGGTTACCTACGACGAACTCCCCAAGGTTATGCTGATGAGCGTCATCAACCCAGCTGATAAGGATTTTTTCATCGAAACCGTGATGAGTACGGCCCGCTCCGCCGGCAAGGGGGCATTCGGTGACGGCAAGATTTTCGTTTCCGAGGTGGAGGAATCCTACACCATCAGCTCCGGGGTCAAGGAGACCGCCTATGCCTCGGAAGGGGGGGCGTCATGAAAGAGGTCATCGCCATCGTGCGCATAAACATGATGAATCAGACCAAACAGGCCCTCACCGACTGCGGCGTTGACGCCTTCTTTGCCCATGAGGCCCAAGGCCGCGGGGTTGGCTTTGTCAGTCCGGCCGTTCTTGAGGGAACGATCCAGGGGTATGAGGAAGCCGCCGCTCTTTTGGGTGAAAAGGGCAAGCTCTACCCGAAACGGATGATCACCGCGATTGTGGAAGACTCCATGGTGGGCTGCGTGGTGGAGACCATTATCAATACGAATCAGACCGGCATGCCTGGCGACGGCAAGGTTTTTGTCCTGCCTCTCGGCGATGCGGTCAGGGTCCGGACAGGCGAGACGGGCGTCAAGGCCATCTCATAAGGAGGAAATACAATGGCAACAGCAACAAAGAAAAAGCTGGTGCAGTGGGCCCCTGCCGAGGTCAAGTCGGCGCTCCTTGAGAAGTACCCGCCCAAGGTGGCCCGTAAACGCGCCAAGCAGATCATGATCAACGAGGCGCAGCAGAACGAGACCCCGGAGCTCACCGCCAATGTGCGCACCATTCCCGGGATCATTACCATGCGCGGCTGCACCTATGCCGGCTGCAAGGGCGTCATCATGGGACCGACCCGCGATATCGTCAATCTGGTGCATGGTCCCATCGGCTGCAGTTTTTACGCCTGGCTGACCCGCCGCAACCAGACCGATGCCGGTCCGGACGGGGAAAACTATATGAACTACTGCTTTTCCACGGACATGCAGGAGCAGGACATCATCTTCGGCGGCGAGAAGAAGCTGGCCCAGGCGATCCAGGAGGCCTACGACCTCTTTCATCCCAAATCCATCGCCGTGTTCGCCACCTGTCCGGTGGGGCTGATCGGCGACGACATCCATACCGTGTCTAAGAACATGAAAGCGAAGTTCGGCGATTGCAACGTCTATGCCTTTTCCTGCGAAGGGTACAAGGGGGTGAGCCAGTCCGCGGGCCATCATATCGCCAACAACCAGGTGTTCCGCCATCTTGTGGGCTTAAACGACGAGGTGAAACCGGGCAAGTACAAGATCAATCTTTTGGGCGAGTACAACATCGGCGGCGACGGTTTCGAGATCGACCGGATCTTCAAGAAATGCGGGATCACCTGCATCTCGACCTTTTCCGGCAACTCGACCTATGACCAGTTTGCCTCCTCCCATACCGCGGATCTCAATGCGGTCATGTGCCACCGCTCCATTAACTATGTGGCGGACATGATGGAGACCAAATACGGCATCCCCTGGGTAAAGGTGAATTTTATCGGCGCCAAGGCCACGGCCAAGAGCCTGCGCAAGATCGCCGGGTATTTCGGCGAAAAGGAGCTCATCGACCGGGTGGAAAAGGTTATCGCCGAGGAGATGCCCGAGGTGGAGGCGGCTCTGGCCGAAATTACCCCCCGGACCGAAGGCAAGACCGCGATGATGTTTGTCGGCGGCTCACGGGCCCATCATTACAAGGAGCTCTTTGACGAGCTCAAGATGAAAACCATCTCGGCGGGCTATGAGTTCGGGCATCAGGACGATTATGAAGGACGCCAGGTGCTGCCCAATATCCAGGTGGATGCGGACAGCCGCAACATTGAGGAGATCGAGGTTTCGGCGGACGAAACCCGTTTCAAGCCGCGCAAAAGCGAGAAGGAAATGGAGGCCCTCGAAAAGTCAGGCTACAGGTTCAAGCATTATGACGGCCTGGCTGCGGACATGGACAAGGGTACGCTTATCATCGACGATCTGAATCAGTACGAGGCGGAGAAGCTGGTCGAATTGATGAAGCCGGATATCTTTTGCGCGGGCGTCAAGGAGAAATATTCCATCCAGAAACTTGGCGTGCCCATGAAGCAGCTCCATAGTTATGACTCCGGTGGCCCCTATGCCGGTTTCCAGGGGGCGGTCAACTTCTACAAGGAGATCGACCGGATGGTGAACTCCAAGGTCTGGGGCTTCATGAAGGCCCCCTGGCAGAAGAACCCCCAGTTATCGGCTTCGTATAACTGGGAGTAACAAAGGTGCTCGGCATCGAGCCCGTGGCGGGAAGCCAAAAATTCCCTCCCCCCTCGGGGGGAGGGTTAGGGAGAGGGGGAATCTTTTTGAACGTAAAATGTTGTATTTTCCCTCTCCCCCGGCCCCTCTCCCACAAGTGGGAGAGGGGAGTAAATATGTAAGTTTCCTGCAAGGGGTCAGGTTTCAAGCCTGTTCAAACAAAAATCGAGGACACAACGAGGATACAACAATGCTCTTACGACATACCCCGAAAGAAATAACAGAGCGCACGGCCTTGACCATCAATCCGGCCAAGACCTGTCAGCCCATCGGCGCCATGTATGCGGCTCTCGGCATCCACGGATGCCTGCCGCACAGCCATGGCTCCCAGGGTTGCTGCGCGTATCACCGCTCCGCCTTGACCCGGCATTACAAGGAGCCGGTCTCCGCCTCCACCAGCTCTTTTACGGAGGGAGCCTCGGTTTTCGGCGGCCAGGCCAATATGCTGCAGGCCATCAATAATATATTCACCGTCTATAACCCCGAGGTGATAGCGATCCACACCACCTGCCTCTCCGAGACCATCGGCGACGATCTGCCTCAGATCAAGAAAAAGGCGGTGGCGGAAGGAAAGATCCCCGAGGGCAGGTATGTGATCAGCGCCTCCACCCCGAGCTACGCTGGATCGCATGTCACCGGCTTTTCCAACATGGTCAAGGCCATGGCCGGGATGGCCGAGCCAACCGGGAAAAAAAACGGCAAGGTCAACATCATCCCCGGCTGGGTGGAGCCCGCGGACATGGAGGAGATCAAGCGGATCACCGGGATGATCGGGGTGAAAACCATCCTTTTTCCGGACACCTCCGGGGTGCTCAACGGCCCGCTCTCCGGCGAGTACAAGATGTTTCCGGAAGGCGGCACCACGGTGGCCGAGCTGAAAAGCACCGGGGACTCCAAGGGAACCCTGGCCCTGGGTGAATGGTGTTCCGCTGATGCGGCCCGGACACTAGATAAGCTGCATAAGGTTCCCTGTTCGGTATTGGACATGCCCTTTGGCCTCAAGGCCACGGACCGTTTCATCGACGCACTGCGGACCATCGCCGGGGTGAGCATTCCCGAGGAGATTGCCCACGAGCGCGGGCAGCTGGTGGACATGATTTCGGACATGCACCAGTATCTCTACGGCAAGAAGGT
>JAZDIS010000474.1:0-8351 GCA_043804705.1 Pseudomonadota bacterium
TCAAAACGGTGATCGAAACCACGGACCTGATCATGGCCGAGCCCGCCCACGCCAAGGCCCGCGCCTCCTTCATGTGGACCGCCACCCTGGCCTTAAACGGCCTGACCCCGGCGGGGATCGGCGCATACAGCTTCCCCAACCACATGATCGAACATGCCCTGAGCGCTATCTACAATATCCCGCACGGGGCCGGACTGTCCATCGTCATGCCCGCCTGGATGAAGTGGTACCTCCCGAAAAATCCCAGCCAGTTTGCGCGGTTTGCCAAGGAGATTTTCGGGCTGGATTCCGGCGAAGCGGGGATTGAGGCGCTGGAACAGTGGTTTGTCGCGATCAACTCGCCGGTGCGCTTGGGAGAGGTGGACATCCCGGCAGCCGATATCGAGGCCATCGCGGAGAACGCCGCAGGTCTTGCCAAACAATGGGGGATTGGGGGGCTCTACCCCAGGGAAACCATTGCCGGGATTTTGCGGCTGGCGGTGTAGCCCGCTCTAGAGAAAAAACACCGCATGCCGCTGGCGTTGATGCCCGGCAACATTCTCCTGTTCCGGGAGAAAGCAGACATAGCCGTCCGGGGACGACTCGCCTTCGGCCATCCCCTCCGCCAAGCCCACGGCCTTGAGCAACGGCCCGGAAAACCGGGCAAAGATTCCCCGCTTGAAAAATTCGTTTTTGCTCAACCGGGTGTAATAGGGCGGCAACCCCTCCGGCAGATGATGCCAGAGATGATCCCTGATCTCCTTGGACGGCTCCGCGGCAAGAGAGGGCGGCAGCAGCCTCTGCCCGCTCACCAGCCAGTCAAAGCGGAGCAGCTCGCAAAAAAGCTCCCGATCCGGTCGCGTCCGGGCCAGCTCGACCAGCATCCTGTTCATGAGTTCCTGGGTTTTCGCCAAGGAGAAGAAATCCGCCGCCTGGCAGATGCTGAGCAGCCGGGCAAAAAACCCGAAGGGCTCTTCTCCATTTTTCCTGATATACTCCAAGGTGTTACGGAAAAAACGATTATTGTGCATGGCCTCCAGACACTCCCCCAGCCAATACAGCCGCCGCAGGGAGGCATGGTCCAGCCAGCGGGTGGCCAGCACCGAATAGGGCGGCATGTCCGAGCTGACGAGGCCGAAGTCCGCCTCCCGGCTGACCGGCGTCCCGGGCAGAACCTTGAGCAAGCCCATCTGGAGATGGTGGGGCGCCATGGCGAAGGTCTGGTTCAGCGAGGTGCGGAAGGTTGCCTCTGTTTCCCAGGGAAGCCCGAGGATCAGGTCAAGGTGCAGGTGGATGTTGCCCATGGCCACCAGACGGCCGATGTTCCCTTGCGCCTTGTTCAGATCCATCCTCCTGTTTACCGCGGCCAGGGTGTCCGGATTGGTGGACTGCAGGCCGATTTCAAACTGGAAGCACCCTTGGGGAACCTGAGCCAGGAAAGCAAACATCTCTTCGCTGAACAGCTCCGGGGCGATCTCGAAATGAAAAATGGTCTCCCCCGGCTGGGCGAGGAGCCACCGCCAGATGGCCAGGGCTCGCTCGGGCAGGGCGTTGAAGGTCCGGTCCACGAAACGGATGATCTTCGGGCCATGGGCCAGAATGTGCGCCAGCTCCCGCTCCACCTCCTCCAGCTCCCGGTACCGCACCCCGCGCCCCACCGAGGAAAGGCAGTAACTGCAGGAAAACGGGCAGCCCCGGGATGATTCGTAGTAGATATTGCGGTTTTCCAGATGGGCGGCGAAATCGGGTTCCCGGTACGGCATGGCAAACGGGGGGGCACCGGCACACCGGTACTCGGCTTGAAGCTTTTGGGCGGCCAGATCGCGGAAAAAATCATCCCCCAACCCCTCCACCTCGCCCCGGACAACGGTGCAGCCCGCGGGCAGGCTATCCAAGGCCATGAAAGTTGCCTCCGGCCCGCCCAGGATGACCGGGGCCCCGGGCAGAATCCGCCGCAGGTCACCAACAAGCCGCAGGGTATAGCCGGCGTTCCAGATGTACACGGAAAAACACAAGACCTCCGGCTGATCGCCGGTGATCCGGAGCAGGGTCTGGTAATAGGGATCGTTGATGGTGAACTGGTGCAGGACAAGGCGGCTTTCCGGCAGACCCTGCGCCAGGGCGTTGCGCACATGGAACAGGGCCGGGCAGGAATGGGAATAACGGGCATTGAGGGTGATCAGGCTGATTTGCATTGTCTCACCTGCCGGGAACGGTTAGAGTAAGCTGGATACGGGACGCCATACTACCGGTTTTTTTATCACCCGTCACTTCTCTCTCATCATTTTTAACTTTTACCTTGTAATTGCCCTATGCTCCCCTACCCCCAAATAGACCCTGTCCTCCTCCACCTCGGCCCCCTCCAGGTCCGCTGGTACGGCCTCATGTATGTCCTGGGCTTTGTCGCCTCCTATCTGCTGGTCCGCCACCAGATCAGACGATACAACCTCACCGTCCTGGACAGACATTTTGAAAATCTCAACCTGGTGCTGATCGTCAGCCTGGTACTGGGCGCCCGCCTGGGTTATGTCCTGTTCTACAACCCCGGCTACTATCTGGAAAACCCCCAGAATATCCTGGCCACCTGGCAGGGCGGCATGTCCTTCCACGGCGCCCTGGCCGGCATGCTGCTGGGCGGCCTGCTCTTCTGCCGGGTCACCGGCCTGCCCTTCTGGCAGAATGCGGATGTCTACATCATCACCACCCCCATCGGCCTGGGGTTGGGCAGGCTCGGCAATTTCATCAACGGCGAACTCTACGGCCGGATAAGCGATGTCCCCTGGGCCATGGTCTTTCCGGCGGGCGGGCTGATCCCGCGCCATCCGTCCCAGCTCTACGAAGCCTTCCTCGAAGGAATCGTGCTCTTCTCCCTGCTCTGGCTGTTGAAAAACCGGTATTGGCAACACCGCTGGCCCACAGGTTCGCTCCTGGCCCTGTTTCTCCTTTTCTACGGGATCTTTCGTACCATTGTAGAGCTGTTCCGCCAGCCCGACGCCCAGCTCGGCTTCTTGTTCAATTTTCTCACCATGGGCCAGCTGTTGAGCAGCCTGATGATCGGGACCGGGCTGCTCATCCTGTTCTTGCGGCGAAAAAGCGCCGGCCCCGCCTGATCCCTTGACGCATAGCCATTAGGATGTTTAGGAGCCGTTACGGAATAACCGTCGCCGTTACGGCTCCTTCGGCCGTCCTGGCTGTTTAAAATTAGATGAAAATTTTACGGCAACGGCTTAGAGTGCTCGGGAGACAAAAAACAGCGGCTGGAGCGGGCAAGACCAAAACACGCTTTGGCCGGTTGTTACAGCCCCCCGGCCAAAGAACATGACCAGCACCATAAAACAGCCAAACACGAGGTGTGCAGACGGTTTCCGCCACCGGTTGCCCCTACTCTTTTTTTCCCTTCTTCTCCTGTGTATGACCATGATCCCCACCTATGTCGAAGCCATTGAACTCGCCCCGCACCTGCACAAAAACAAGCTCGCCAACGGCCTGACCGTTCTGGTCAAGGAGACCCCCGGCACCAAGGTGGCCACGGTCCAGATCTGGGTAAAGGCGGGGAGCATCTACGAAGAGAAGCATGAGGCGGGCATCACCCATCTCATCGAGCACATGATCTTCAAGGGCACGCCCACCCGCGCCCCAGGCGAGGTTGCCGGGGCCATCGAAGCCATGGGCGGCCAGATCAACGCCTATACCTCCTACGAGTATACGGTCTACCACGCCACCCTCTCCTCCCGGAACTGGGTCGAGGCCATGGAGGTGCTCACCGATGCGGTGCTGCACTCGACTTTTGACGCCGGGGAACTGGAACGGGAAAAAAAGGTGGTGCTGGAAGAGATCCGCATGCGCAAGGACCGGGCCAATATCGCTCTGTTTCAGGAACTCATGGCCCGGGCCTACACCGCGCATCCCTACCGGCTGCCCGTCAGCGGCACGGCGGAGAGCGTCAGCAATATCAGCCGCGCGGATATCCTCCGCTACATGAAAAATCATTATCAGCCAAACAATTTCACCGTGGTGGTGGTGGGTGATGTCCAAGTCCAGCAGGTGGTGGACACGGCAAACAGCCTGATGGGGGGCTTGCCCGGAAGCGACGCCCAGCCGCCCGCCATTCCCAAGGAACCTGCCCAGAAGGCCACCCGCCTCTTCGCCCTGACCGAGGACGTCAACCAGACCCAGCTGGCCCTGGCCTTTCCCGGCCCTGCCTTCAAGGGGCAGGATGCGGCCATTCTCGATGTGATGACCAGCATCCTCGCCAGCGGCGAAACCTCCCGCCTTTACACGAAGCTGCGCAACGACAAGGGGCTGGTCTACCGGATCGACGGCTCGGCCTTTACCCCCCGCGATCCGGGGTTGCTGGAATTCACCGCCACTCTGGATGCGGACAAGGTCGCGCCCGCCCTGGAAGAAACGCTCTCCGAGATCTTCAGGATGAAACACGCCAAGGTGAGCGACGAGGAGCTTGACCGGGCCAAACGCAACCTGGAGAGTGACTTCATCTTCAATCTGGAGCGGGCCGAAGGCCAGGCCAGGGTCTTGGGATCCTTCGAGTTCCTGAGCGGAGATCCGCGTGAGGACAAATATCTTGCCAAGGTCCGGGCGGTGAGCAAGGAGGATATCCAGCGGGTGGCCGCCTTTTATCTCCGGGGAGAACAGCTCACCGTGGGCACCATTGCCCCGCTCGGCACCGCCCTGGCCCTGAATCAGCAGCAGCTGGCGCAGATTATCGCCAAGGCCGAGGCAGCAGCCAAGCTGGGCCAGCCCGCCTCACAGGTGAGCGACGCCTACCTGAGCGGGGTCCACCGCTTCCAGCTGAAAAACGGTATCCGGCTCCTGGTCCGGGAAAATCATGAGGTGCCCACCGTTTCCATCCGGGGTGTCCTGCCCGGCGGACTCCACAGCGAGACCGGGAGCACCAACGGCGGTTTTGCCTTTATCAGCGAAATCCTGCCCAAGGGCACCCAGCGGCTGAGCGCGGAGAATCTGGCCAGGGAAGTGGCCAACATGGCCGGATCTCTCGGCGGTTTCAACGGCAAGAACACCTTCGGGGTCAAGGGTGACTTTTTGTCCCGCTTCACCAACGAGGGGTTGGCCCTGGTCCGGGACGTGCTCCTCATCCCGGCCTTCGCTCCGGCAGAGGCCGAAAAAATCCGGCCGGAACTGCTCTCCCAGCTCAAGAACCAGGAAGACGCCCTGCCCAGCCTGGCCTTCAAGGAATTCAACAAGCGGTTGTTCATGGGCCATCCCTATGGCCTCAACACCCAGGGCGACGAGATCGTCATCCGCAACTTCACGGTGGCCGAGCTGAAACGGTTGTACGAAAAGCACGCCCGGCCCGAGGCCCTGGTTCTCGCCGTGGCCGGCGATGTTGACGCCGAAAAGGTCCGAGAATCGGTGGAGCAGCTTTTCGGCGCCTGGCAGAAGCCCCCCGCGGGAAAAGCACAGGTCGAGGAAAGCATCCTGCCCCCCGAGGTTCCGTCCCGCCCCGACATTGTCAGCCTCCCCAGGGACAAGCAGCAGGTCCATATCATCATCGGCTTTCTCGGCACCACCCTGAGCAGTGAAGACCGCTACGGCCTGGAGGTGCTGGACACCGCCCTTTCCGGCCAGAGCGGCCGGTTGTTCACCGAGCTGCGCGACAAGCAGAGCCTGGCCTACAGCCTATCCTCCTTCTCCCTTTTCGGCCTGGACACCGGCTCCTTCGGCATCTACCTCGGCACCAGCCCGGACAAGAAAGACCAGGCCATCAAGGCTGTCTGGCAACAGCTCTACCGGGTAATGGACGAGCCGCTCAGCGAGGAGGAGCTGACCAAGGCCAAAAATGTTCTGATCAGCAATTACGAGCTGGGGTTGCAGACCCGCGGCAATCAGGCCATGGAAATGGCCTTGAACGAAACCTACGGCCTGGGGCAAAATTTCGGCAACCGGTATGTGCATGCCCTTGAGCAGGTCGATGCCCAAACCGTGCAGGCCCTGGCCCGCAAATACATCCGGCCCGGCAACTATGTCCAGGTCACGGTGGGAGCCGACCCCCTCCTTGAACCCCGGAAGCCGGAGGCAACGCCGGCAGCCGAGCCTGAGGCCGCCGCCCCCAGCCTGCCGGGCCAGGAACCGGAGACCACACCCCAGCCCGCGGATGCGGACCCCTCAACACAAATCGGTGAATAAGATGCTGCATCCCATGATCGCCCCTTCCATCCTCTCCGCGGATTTCGCCCGGCTGGGAGAAGAAATAACCGCCGTGGCCAAGGCTGGCGCGGACGTAATCCACATCGACGTGATGGACGGCCATTTCGTGCCCAACATCACCATCGGCCCCCTGGTGGTGAAGGCGGTGCGCAAGATCACCGGCCTGCCCCTGGATGTCCACCTGATGATCGAAAACGCCGACCGCTATCTTGAGGATTTTGCCGAGGCCGGGGCGGACTGGATCACGGTGCATGTGGAAACCGGCTATCACCTGCACCGGACCATCCACCGCATCAAGGAGCTGGGCAAGAAGGCGGGGGCGGTGCTCAACCCGGCCACCCCCCTTGCCAGCCTGGAAGAAATCCTGCCCGATCTGGACCTGGTCATGCTGATGACCGTCAATCCAGGCTTTGGCGGGCAGTCGTTCATCGAAAGCTCGCTGGCCAAGATCCGGCAGCTCAAAAAAATGATCGATGACCGCGGACTTGCGGTGGGCATTGAGGTGGACGGCGGGGTGAGCCCGAAAACCATCGGCCCCATTGCCGCGGCCGGGGCCAACATCTTCGTGGCCGGCTCCGCCGTGTTCGGTCAGGACGACTACGCCAAGGTCATCGCCGAGCTCAAGGGTGGTTGTTGATCAATTGGCAGATCCTCTCCGTTCCAGCCGGAGTTCTTCCATGTCCTGCCGGGAAAAAAGGTAGGTGGTGTTGCAATAATGGCAGCAGGTCTCCACGGGAAATGGGCCGCTGCACAGCTCCTCCAAGTCTTTTTCCGGAAGGGTGAGGAGACGGGCGGTGATCTCTTCCCTGGAACAGGGGCAGGCAAAAAGAACCGGCGTGGTGGTGAGCAGCTCCGGCTGAAACGCAGCAAACTCTTTGGTCAGCAAGCCCTCCGGCCCGCCACCGTCGGCAAAATATCTCCCCAGGGATGGCAGCCCCGCAATCCGTTCCTCCAGCTCCGCCATGAGTTCGGGCCTGACTCCGGGCATGGCCTGCAGCAATAAGCCGCCCGCTCCCTTCGGCAGCCCCTGGCCGTCGAACTGGATGCTCAGCGCTATGGCCGTGGGGGTCTGCTCCGAGGTCTGGAAATACTGGCTCAGATCCAGGGCCAGATTCCCGTGCTCCAGCATGATGGTTCCGGTGAACGGCTGGCCGGCGCCTTCCAGATGGGTACTCACCGAGAGAAATCCCGCCCCGTAAAAAGGGGCAAGATCAAAGGACTCCAGGGGCTTTTCCAGGGGAATCGGCGTCTGCCGCAGGTAGCCGCGCACCTCGCCCGCCGCGTTACCCTCCGCCACCAGCCCCTTGATCGGGCCGGAACACTCAATCCGCAGGGCAAGCCGGTCCTTGTCCCCCTTCAGGCTCGTGGCCAGCAGAGCCGCGGCCAGGCAGGTATGGCCCAACACCAGGGTCTCCAGCAGGCCCAGCCCATGTCTGGCGCGCATCTCCTTGACCAAACCGGTTCCCCGCACCAGCACCCCGCGCACTCCTTTGTCGCCCAAGAGAAAACGGGTACGATCGTCAGCCGCCTGTTTCATAACCCACCCGGATACTGGCCGAAGTCCATCTTGATCTCCTGAAAGGGCACGGCACGTGCCGATTCCATGGGCGTCCAGGACGCATGCATAACATCTTTATTTTACATGATATTTTCTAAAAACCATTTTCTTTTGACGGGGGAATATAGGAGGTCCTCCTTTTGTCTCACAGATTCATTCACTTGCCTAAATTTTCAACCCCAAACTCTTTCCAGATAGAAGGATCGTCCGTCATGTAAAAAACAGGCTCCATTTTGCGCTGCTCCACGATATCGGTAATGCCGTTTACTGTTATCGGTATGTATTTTGGAAACCCCTGCGGGAACCCTTTTGGTGGCAACTTTAGCTGTGCTGGGAGTATGTCAGATTGCATGGTTGTTGTAATTTCATATTCCTGAATGGGAGAAACATTATCTTTATAATAAATTTTAAAAATAATTTTTCCAGCAGTAACAGTACTATGGGACTCCATTTTTACAGAAAAATCATTCCTGTTTTTCCCTTTTGGCACAACAACCCATTTGGGTAAACGAGACTGATCTGATAGCCACAAACGCGCCTCAAGGCATCCAGAAAGACTGAGCGGGATGATCAATAAGCAACATATTAAAAACCACGATGACTTCATTTGAAAACCCCGCTGTTACAT
>JAZDIS010000475.1:0-5957 GCA_043804705.1 Pseudomonadota bacterium
CCATGGCCTCAACGTCAATACCGACCTCGAAAACCATTATGTCGGCTCCCAGGAGTCTTCCATCATGAATGTCTACGTGGGCAAAACCGCGGCCGGCGCGACCTGGCCGCCGCCGTGGCGGGCATTCCAGAAGGAGCATCCACGGGAGGCTGCGGGGCTGAAAGTCATCTGGGAAACGGAGCCGCTCATCAACAACTCGGTCATGGTGCGCCACGATATTCCCGCCCAGGTGGGAGAGCAGGTGCGCGCACTCCTGCTCGGGCTTGCCGGAACCCCGGAAGGGAAGTCGATCCTGGCCGGGATGGAAACGGCACGCTTCCTTCCTGCCTCGGACGAGGACTATGACGTGGTGAACCATTACGTCGCCCGCTTCGAGAAAGAGGTTCGCCCGGTGGAGATGCCATGATGCAGACCCTGTATCGTTTCCTGTTCGGCACGCTCCGCGGTCGTCTCATTGTCGGCGTGGCCACGGTGCATGCCGTCATGATGGCCCTTTTCATCGCCGACCTGACCGTACGTCAGCGCGCCTTGCTCCTGGACCTCCAGGTCGAGGAGGCGACCGTGCTCTCCCAGGCCCTCGCCACCTCCGCCGCGGGCTGGATCGTTGCCGACGATATCTCGGGCCTGCAGGAGCTGGTGGAGGCCCAGCGCAGCTATCCGGAGATCCTCTACGCCATTCTCGCCGACCGGGAAGGCCGCGTGCTGGCCGACACCGATATATCCAGGCAAATGCTCTATCTGCTCGACTTGCCCCGCGAGGTACGCCAGACGGTGCTCTTCAGTTCTCCTGCCTTGGTGGATGTCGTCGTCCCGGCCATGATCGAAGGCCGCCATGTCGGCTGGGCCCGCATCGGCTTAGGGCAGAAGGAGACCGGCGAGAAGCTCGCGGTAATCATCAGGAACGGTGTCGCCTATGCTCTGGCGGCGATTTTTCTCGGTTCGTTCATCGCTTGGTTCATGGGCCGTCGGATCACCCGGAGGCTTTATGCCGTTCAGGAGACCATCGCCGCGGTCCGTTCCGGCAATCGCCTGGCCCGCTCTTCGCTGGTGGGCACCGACGAAGCGGCCGTGATAGCGCAGGATTTCAACCAGATGCTGGATGTGATCGTGGAAAGGGATGCCGAACTGCGGGAAAAAACGGAGGAACTGGATCATTATTTCACCGATGCCCTGGATCTTTTGTGTATCGCCGACACCGACGGCTATTTTCGCCGGTTGAACCCGGCTTGGGAGACTACGCTCGGCCGTCCCCTCTCGGAACTCGAAGGGCGCCGTTTTCTGGATTTTATCCATCCCGAGGATCTGGAGGCGACCCTGCAGGCGGTTTCCAAGCTTGCCGGCCAGAAAGAGGTGTTGAATTTTGTCAACCGTTACCGGCACAACAACGGCGAATACCACTGGATCGAGTGGCGCGCATTTCCGACCGGTCAGCGGATTTATGCCGTTGCCCGTGATATCACCGAGCGCACTCTGGCGGAGGACGCCCGCCACCAGAGCGAAGAGAACCTCAACCGCGCCCAGGCGGTGGCCCAGACGGGCAGTTGGTATCTGGACATTCGCCGCAACGACTTGAAGTGGTCGTTCGAGGCGTACCGCATCTTCGGAATCCCGCCGGAACAAGCGCTTTCCCTGGAAACCTTCATTGCCTGCATTCTCCCGGAGGATCGCGAAAGGGTGCTTGCTGCCTGGGAAGGGGCCTTGCGGGGCGCCCAGTACGACATTGAACACCGCATCCTCGTCGGCAACGAGACAAGATGGGTGCGGGAGCGCGCCGAGATAAGCTTCGATGCGGAGGGGAACGCCCTTGCCGGGGTGGGAACAGTGCAGGACATCACCGAGCGCAAGCTGGCGGAACAGAACATCGCCCTCCTGAACTTCGCCCTGAGCAGCGTCCACGAGGCCGCCTTTCTGATCGACCAATACGCACGCTTCCAGTACGTCAACGAAGAGGCTTGCCGCATTCTGGGATACACCCGCGACGAACTGCTCGGTTTGAGCGTGTTGGATGTCGACCCGGATTTTCCGGCGGAGCGCTGGCTCGACCATTGGAATGAACTGAGAACCAGACAGGCGCTCACTTTCGAAGGCCACCATAAGACCAAGGATGGCCGCATCTTCCCGGTCGAGATCTATGCCAACTATTTTGAGTATGACGAACAGGGCTATAATCTGGCAATGGTGCGCGACATCAGCGAGCGCAAGCGGGCGGAGGAGGCGCTGAGGAAGAGTGAGGAATTCAATCGGAATATCCTGGCAACAGTCGATGAGGGGTTCATCGTCGTGGACCGTGGGTACCGCATTCTCTCCGCGAACAAGGCCTTCTGCGACATGATGCAGTCATCCGAGGATCAGGTGGTGGGGAGGCTGTGTTATGAGGTCACCCATCACGCTGATCGCCCCTGCTTCGAATCGGTCAAGGAGTGCGGGGTCTGGCGCACCTTCGAAACCGGGGCTGCCCATTTCGCCTCCCATACGCACGAGGATGCATCCGGCACAAAACATCACGTGGAGTTGCGATCCTTCCCTGTTTTTGATGCATCAGGCGCGGTGGTTTCGGTCATCGAGACCATCAACGATGTGACGGAAAAAAGAAAGCTGGAAGAACAGCTGCGACAGGCCCAGAAGATGGAGGCGGTCGGTACCCTGGCCGGCGGCGTGGCCCACGACTTCAACAATATGCTGATGGTGATCATCGGCCACTCGGAGCTGGCGCTGAAAGAGATGACTCCGGCCCAGCCATTTTTCGCCAATCTGCTGGAAATCCAGAAAGCAGCCGGGCGTTCCGCCGACCTGACCCGGCAACTGCTGACCTTTGCCCGCAAGCAGACCGTCGTACCCAGGGTGCTCGACCTGAACGAAACCGTGGAAGGAATGCTCAAGATGCTGCGGCGTTTGATCGGCGAGGACATCGATCTCGCCTGGCTGCCTGGGGCAGAGATATGGCCGGTCAAGGTGGATCCCTCCCAGATTGATCAGATCCTGGCCAACCTGTGCGTCAATGCCCGCGATGCCATCGCCGGGGTGGGCAAGGTCACCATCGAAACGCGTAATGCGACCATCGATGAGGCTTATTGCGCCGACCATCCGGAGGCCGCCCCCGGCGAATACCTCCTGCTGAGTGTAAGCGACAATGGCTGCGGCATGGACAGTCAGACCCTCGCCAAAATATTCGAGCCGTTTTTCACCACCAAGGAGAAGGGCAAGGGCACCGGTCTCGGCTTGGCCACGGTCTACGGCATCGTCAAACAGAACAACGGCTTCATCAACGTCTACAGTGAGCCGGAAGAGGGATCGACTTTCAAGATCTATCTGCCCCGGCACGTGGGCAATGACGAGGAGCCGCTGAAGGAAATGCCGGCGGCTTCAGCCGCCGGAGGCCACGAAATCATCCTGCTGGCGGAAGACGAAGTCGCGATCCTGAATATGGTGAAACATATACTTGAGAATTTCGGGTATCGGGTACTGGCCGCTTCGACACCGGGCGAGGCCATCCGTATGGCCAAGGAATACACCGGCGAGATCCACCTGCTCATAACCGACGTGGTCATGCCCGAGATGAACGGCCCGGAACTGGCGAAAAACCTGCTCTCTCTCCACCCGGAAATCAGAAGTTTATACATGTCCGGCTACAGCGGCAATGTCATCGCCCGCCACGGCGTACTCGACAATGGGGTCCATTTCATTCAAAAACCGTTCTCGATGCAGGCCTTTGCCGCCAAGGTGCGCGAAACGCTGGACAGCAAATAAATATTCCGCCTGACCCATCGGCCGAAACTCCAGAGCACCATTTTTTGCGTGTATCTCGGGCGTGATCCGTTGTCAGCCATCCAGCTCCATGATTTTCAACTTCCGCAGTTCGGCCAGGCTGAAAACCGGGCCATCCACGCAGGCCAGCTTGCCGTCCATGTGGCAGTGGCGGCAGAGGCCCACTCCGCATTTCATGTGGCGCTCCATGGTGGTGAGCACCTGTTCGTCGCTAAAGCCCATGGTCCCCAGCTTTCCCAGCACCGCGCGAAACATCAGGGGTGGGCCGCAGATCAGGGCGGTGCTTTTGTCCAGTTCCGGGGCGAGATCATCCATTAGAGAAGTGACCAGCCCCACCGGTCCGTCCCATCCCGGTTCAGCCGCATCCACGGTGAGGCGGCAAGCCACCCCCTGCTGTCGCCACAGGGCAAGATCATCCTGAAAGGCGATGTCCGAGGGGGTGCGGCTGCCGTAGAGCACGGTGAGTGCGCCGAATCGGTCCCGTTGATCCAGACAGGAGTTGACCACCCCTCTGAGCGGCGCAAGGCCGATGCCGCCTGCCACGAACAAGAGATCCCTTCCTTCAAGTTGTTTCATGGGAAATGGCCGGCCGTAGGGGCCGCGCAAGCCGATGGTGTCGCCGGCCCGCAGTCCGTGCATGGCGGCGGTGAGCTTTCCCGCCTTTCTGACGCTGAGGTGGATATTCCCCGGCCGGGCTGGCGTTGAGGAGATGGAGATGGGCGCTTCCCCGCAATGGGGCATGGAGACCAGCATGAACTGGCCCGGTTGGTAGCGGAAGGCTTCATTGAACATGGGGGCGCTGAAGGCGAGGACAAAGGTGGAGATCTGCGAATTCTCGACGATGATCTGCTCCACTCTGGCCTGGTTGGGCAGGTAGATATCGGTGCTGGTTTGCGGCATGGTCGTTTTCCGGTGGGGTTGATTATTCTGTTACAGGCTGCCCTGGCAGGCGCGCTCCACAAAGCGGACGATGTCGGTGCCGCCGAAGCAGATGCCCACGCAGCGGCCGCACCCCACGCAGCTCGGCCGGCCGTTGAGCCGCACGTCGTCGCGGAGCTTGTGGATAAAGCGCTGGCGGATGGCGCTGGTCTTGGCCTGCACCGGGTTGTGGCCTCCGGCCATGGCGGTGAAACCTGCAAAGGTGCAGGCGTCCCAGCTCCGCAGCCGCTGGCCGCCGGTGGCGTCGAGCTGCTGGTCGCTGATGGTGAAGCAGGTGCAGGTGGGGCAGAGGTAGGCGCAGCCGCCGCAGTCCTGGCAGCGCAGGGACAGCTCTTGCCAAACCTGTTCCTCCACCGTGTCCGTTTCCAGTTGCCGGATGGCCTGCTCCACATGCACCTGGCGGCTGAAGCGGCCGCGCGCCTCCAAAAAGGCCTGGTAATGGGCGGCGCGGTCCTTATCGGCGGAGGGGGAGAAAAATCCCTGCCAGCGCTCGATCAGGGCCTGGCCCGGCGCCCGGCCGGTTTCCACCAGGAAGCGGTCGCCCAGGTCGGTGAGCTGCAGGTCGCTGCCCATCTCCAGAAAGGGGCCGGAACCGGTGGCATTGCAGAAGCACTTTGGGGCCGGGGTGTTGCAATTGATCCCGATCAGCAGCGAGCCTTGGCGGCGGCGGAGATAGTAGGGGTCTCGCTGCCTGCGGGAGAAAACCACATCCATGTAGAGCACGGCGGAAAGATCGCAGGGATGCACCCCAAAGTAGACCGTGGGCGGGATGGTTGTCCGGGTCGGGTGGAAAGCATAGCCCTCCGGGGTGAGGGTATAGGTGGAGAGCTGCTCCTGCTGGGGCAGAAAGAACTGTTTGAGCGAGTTCTGCGGCGGCTCAACCAGCTCGATCTCCACGGCATCCAGGTCGTCGATCACGGTGAACAGCACATCCCCGTGGCGGTTTCGCACCGGCGCCACCAAGCGGTATTCCTTGGCCAGCTTGCGCAGGAATCCCTTCAGATGGTCCTTTTTGATGAGATGGCTGTCAATGGTGCCGGCTGCGTGGGGCATGGGGGTTTTCCTTTTTTAGGGAAGCATCATTTTTTCCACCCGCACCGCGCAGACCTTGTACTCGGGGCAGCCCGAGCCGGTGTCAAAGGCGTTGTTGGTGAGCAGGTTGATGGGCGCCTCGTGGAAGTGGAAGGTGGTGTAGACCATGCCCGAGGCCACCTGCCCGGTGATGGAAGCGGCCAGGGTGATCTCGCCCCGCC
>JAZDIS010000476.1:0-2452 GCA_043804705.1 Pseudomonadota bacterium
CATCCCCCTGCCAGATCTCAACCAAGCCGTGCATGGCTTTTTCTGCGAGTTCCTGCTTTTCCACCTCGCGGGCCAGGAAGATATTGCGCAGCAAGGCCTGCACCGCCCCTTTCCGCACCGGACCTTTCTCCGCCTCCGGCAAAGCGCCGAGCCTTTCTCCCAGGCCCGCCCCTTCCCCCCGCATGTAGGCGGCGCCAAGGCGCATGCCTTCCTTGAGCTGCTCTTCGCCGAGATAATCGCCTTCCGCAGCCCCGGCAGCCATCCGTGCCGCCCGCTCCATCACCATATCCATGGTGCTCTTTATTTCCGCCATGGAAAAAAGCCTCCTTGATTCTTATTTTTTACCCCTGCCTTGGCCAAACATACACCAAGGGTTCGGGCATTTCCAGCCCTGTCTTTCTATTACCGGGGGAAGGCGGCCATGATCCCGCCATCCACCGGCAGGGTGGCGCCGGTGGTGGGGGTCTGCTCGCTGGCGAAAAAAACCACTGCGTTGCCGACATGGTCGGCGTGCACCGTGGTTTTCAGGAGATTGCGCTGGCGATAATAGTCCTTGAGCCCTTCCGGATCAAGATTGCGGGAGCGCATCCGCTCCGGCCCCACCACATCCCAGAGCCCGGAGGAAACGCCGGCATCATCGAAGATCGCATCGGCATTGATCATGTTCACCCGCACCCCGAACTCCGCCAGCTCCAGGGCGGCAACCTTGCCCAGCTGGTGCGCCCCGGCCTTGGAGGAGCTGTAGGCGCCAAAAGCAGCGCCCGGGGCAAAGACATTTTTCGAGCTGTTGATCACGATGGAGCCGCCGGTGCCTTGGCGCTTGAAAATAGGGATCGCCCCCTTGATTACCTGGAACACCCCCAGACAGTTGACCTCCATGACCTGCCGGAAGGCCGCCTCGCTGAGCTCGGCAAGCTTTGCCACATGCGCGATGCCGGCGTTGGGCACCAGGATGTCCAGACCGCCGCACTGCATGACCAGCTGCTCCAGGCCGATTCGCACCGATTCTTCGCTGGTCACATCCATGAGCAGCGGGGAAACCAGGCGGCTGCCGAAGGTGTCGGCCAGATTATGGCAGACCGTTTCCAACCGCTCTTGGTTGATGTCGGTCATGAAAACCCTGGCTCCGGCCTCCAACAGCTTGCGGCCGATGCCCATGGCAATGGCTCCGCCTCCGCCGGTCACCAGGGCGGTTCGACCCTCAAGGGGCTTTGGCTTTGCCTTGCCAAGCTTGGCCTGTTCCAGAGCCCAGTATTCCATGTCAAAGATAGAGTCCTGGCCAAGCTCATGGTACGGGCCAAGGGGGGCCCCCCGCAGCTTGGCCGCGATGGTATGCTCGGCGATATCCGCGGCAATTCCCGCATCCTTCTGGGTGAAACCTGCCGCGACCACTCCCAACCCCGGCACCAGCACAACCCGCGGCATGGAGTCGAGCTTGGTGCGGCTGACCTTTTTCGCCGCCACCTGGGCCGCGAAGTACTGGTCATACTCCTCCTGGTACCGGGCAAGTCCGCTCTGGACTGCGCCCAAAGTCTCGTCCTCGTCCAAGCCAGCCGCCTCAAGCCACAGGGGATAATTCTTGGTGCGAATCACATGGTCCGGCGTGAGTACTCCATTGACGAAAAGCTCTCTGGCCTCCGGTCGAGCAAGGGCGGCCCGAATTTCCTTGTTCTGGCGGACGGCCAGCTGCATGGTGCGGCGGCGGCCCGATTCCTCGACAAAACTCAAAGCCCCACGCAGGATGGGCAACACCACCGAAGGTTGCACCCCCCCCGGGTCGACAGCGGGGTTTGACGTTGCCCCGGCGGTGCGTCCAGCGAGATACGCCTCGGCCCGGCTCACATAATCGATCATCTTGTCGTAGGCGGTTTTTGCCTCATCGCCAAAGGTGAAGATGCCATGGTTTTCAAGAATGATACAGTCGATTCCGGGGTTGCTTTCATAGAGTTCCGCCATGGCTCGAGCCAGGGGCAAACCCGGCATGATAAAGGGCAGGATGCCGATATTTTCACCCAGGGCCTCGCGTAAAAGTTTTTCCGCCTCTTCCCGGTTGGTCAGGGTGACAATGGCGTCGGCGTGGGTATGATCAATGAACCGCTGCGGCAGAAAGGCATGCACCAGGGTTTCGATGGAGGGGTTGGGCGACCCGGCATCCAGGAGATGGGTGCGGAACTGGTTGACCATCTCGGCATCGCTCAAGTTCTCGACCTGCCGCAGCTTGCGCAGATAGGCGAGATCAAGGCCGGGAAAGCCCTGGGGCGCAATGACCCCAAGATCCCAGCCGCTCCCCTTGATATAGAGGATCTCCTGCTCTTCCCCCACCAGATTGGTGATGGTGCATTTCACCGAGGTGTTCCCCCCGCCGTGCAGCACAAGATCGTCTTCCGCACCGAGCAGCCGCGAGGTATACACCCTGAGGGCGAGCTCCGGCGGGCAGTTGGGGTAGGCTCCC
>JAZDIS010000477.1:0-4117 GCA_043804705.1 Pseudomonadota bacterium
TGACTATTGTCGAAAAGAAATTTGATTTTCGAGATATGTCCATGCGGGCCTTGGCCAGGCACTGGCGGGAGAGAACTCTTGAAGAGCAGGACCGGTTTGTCTTCTTGTTTAAGACACTATTGGAGAACACATATATAGCCAAAATAGAAACGTATTCCGGGGAAAAAGTTGTCTTTAAGAAGACTGCGGTACAGGGGGACAAGGCTATTGTTTATAGTGAACTGGTGCGAAAGAAGGTGGAAACCCCGGTTAATTATAAGCTCAAAAACAACGATGATCGCTGGCTGATTTATGATGTGGAGGTGGAGGGGGTAAGCCTGGTGAATAATTACCGGACCCAGTTTGCCAGTGTGCTGGGCAAGGAGAATTTTGCCGGACTTATTGCCAGGCTTGAAGAGAAGGTCAGTAAAGGGGCGACTGAATAAACGCCAATGAATATTGCTGAAGAAATGCTTTTCGGGAGATACCGGCTCGAGGAGTTACATGATATATTTTCATTTTTATCCGCTGAAGAGATGGCGGAGTTGTTTGCCTATCTTGAGTTCAGGGAGTGGCAGGCAGCGGAAGTTGTGATGAAAAGTGGGGAGTCTGGCGATTTTATGGGGTTTCTGGTCGAGGGGAAACTTGCCGTCAAGATGGAGGGGATATTTCCCGGTAAATTTATTCTGGTTGCCGTGCTTGAGCCTGGAAGTTTGGTTGGGGAGACTTCCGTTGTTGAGGGGGGAGATCGGCAGGCAACCGTTGTCGCCATGGAAAAAAGTCATCTCCTGATCCTCTCTCGTGAAAAGATGGAACAGATGTTGAAGCAGACACCTGCGCTTGGCCTGAAACTTTTACGACGAATTGTTCATGTGCTTGGTCATCGCTTGGGCAAGGCGAGCGACCGTCTGTCTCGATTGTTGTAAAACTTCTTGTAACCCAGTTTTTTGTTCACGCTTGGGTTCCTGCTTGTCGAAAAAATCCCACCCCCATTGAGCGTGCGTGCCAATAATAAAAAAGGTCTGGCGGTGAATTTGCTTGACAATGGGCCGTGTTTATTTATATTAATCTGTTCCATTTCTTGCATTGTGAACAGGTGATGTGTGCGGATCAGGTGGGACGAAATACCAGCGGGTGGTCTTTTTTTTAGTGTTGACGATGATTCTTGGGTTCCTGGCAATGAGGTCGTCTGTCAAGGGCCGCCAGTGTGCACCGTTTCCCTGAGAAAAGAGGGTGGACGGGTTCTGCTCGCCGGCACCATGCGCCTTCCCGTTGTTTTTGACTGTGATCGCTGTCTTGAGTCTTTTGCCTATCCCTTGGCTGAAGAGTTTGAGGTTGTTTTTGAGTTGCGTGCCAAAGAGGAAGAGAGGGATGTTGTTTCGGAGCACCTTTGCAAGGGCAGTGAGCTGGATGTTGTTTATCTTGCGGAGCCGGTTGTGGATGTTTTTTCCGTGCTTGCGCAGCAGGTGTATCTTGGCTTGCCGGAGAAAAAACTCTGTAAAGACAAGTGTTTGGGGCTGTGTCCTGAGTGCGGGGCGAACTTGAATCGTTGTCCGTGTGATTGTGCCAGAGTGGCAGGAGCATCTCCGTTTAAGGTTTTGGCTAGGTTGAAGGCTTAGGTAAAGGGGGATTTCCGGTGCGCTCTGCCGAAGGTGTCGGGTTATTGTCGTTTCGTGACCGGCACTAGCGATTGCAAAATGATTTTTCTCAACAAGGGGAATCTGCTTCCCCCTGTTGACGATGCAGAGTAAAAACCGTGTCATTTTTGTTGGACCTGTTGATCTTTTTTTAGAAAAACCGTTACAGACAACAAGCTGTAACCGAGATCTTTCCAATTGGAGGAAAAGTAATGGCTTTACCGAAAAGAAGACATTCCCACTGTCGTACCAGAATCCGCCGTTCCCACGATGCTCTCTGTGGCGTAACCGTTTCTACCTGTTCCGAGTGTGGCGAGCCGAAGTTGCCGCACCGTCTTTGTCCTAGTTGCGGGGCATACAAAGGCCGTTCTGTTGTCAAGCTGACCGCAGAGTAGTAGCGTTCACCATGGCGTTGCATATTGCCTTGGATGCCATGGGTGGGGACCGAGGCCCTGAAGAGCTGGTTTCCGGGGCGGTCATGGCTACGCGCGACTCTGACCTCGAGATCAGTCTGGTGGGTGATCAAGCCCGGCTCGCAGCTATTCTGGCAACCCAAGGCACTTCTTCATCCCGGATTCACTTGGTGCATGCCTCCCAGGTTGTCGGCATGGACGAATCCCCCGTTGACGCCATCCGCAGGAAAAAAGACTCTTCCATCATGAAGGCGTTTGCTCTCCACAAAGAGGGCAAGGTTGACGCAGTTGTCAGCGCCGGCAATTCCGGGGCGACACTGGCTGCGGCCCTCAAGTTTCTTGGCCGGCTTGAGCATGTCTCCCGGCCTGGAATCGCCGGAATTTTCCCCACCTTGAAAGGCCCGGTGGTGATGATGGATGTGGGCGCAAACGTTGATTGCCGCGCTGAACATCTGTTCCAATTCGGGGTGATGGCCACAGCTTTTTCCCAAGTCCTCTTTGGTCTGGATCGACCCCGTGTCGGCCTGCTCAGTATCGGTGAAGAGGGTGGCAAGGGTAATGCCCTGGTGAAAAAATCCCACGAGCTGTTTCAGCAGAGTTCCTTGAATTATATCGGCAACGTTGAGGGACGAGACACCTTTCAGGGGGATGTTGACGTCATGGTCTGCGATGGATTTGTCGGCAATGTCTGTCTGAAACTCAGCGAGGGATTGGCCGAGGCGGTCATGGGCATGCTGGGGGAGGAGATTGCCAAGAGCTTCAAGGCAAAACTCGGCTATCTGCTTGCCAGGGACGCCTTTGTTTCCTTTAAAAAACGGGTTGATTATGCCGAGTATGGCGGCGCTCCCTTGCTCGGCATCCGAGGCAATGCCATTATCTGTCATGGGCGTTCCAATGCCGTGGCAATAAAAAATGCCATCCGGGTTGCCTCTGAAATGGCTCGTAATAACGTCAATGAGCGAATCCTCGAGCTTCTTTCCCTTGATCATCTCCTGGTGCAACAGGATGAATTCCTGCCGGCGAAAGCCGCTGTTGCCGGAGTAACCCCATGAGCCGCGCGGTTATCATCGGAACCGGATCCTGTCTGCCGGAAAGAATCCTCACCAATGAGGATCTGGCAAAGATGGTTGATACCTCCGATGAGTGGATTACCACCAGGACAGGGATCAAGACCCGGCATATCGCCCGGGCAGGGGAAGAGACGTCCAAGCTGGCCAGCGTTGCAGCCCGCCGCGCCTTGGATATGGCCGGGGTGACCCCGGCGGAGGTTGACATGATCGTCCTTGGGACGATTTCCTGTGAAAAGGCCATGCCTTCCTGTGCCTGTCTTGTGCAGAAGGAGCTGGAGGCTGTCAACGCCTTTGCCTTTGACATCATCGCTGCCTGCTCCGGTTTTCTTTTCGGTCTTGACCTTGCCGACAAGTACATCCGTAACAATCCGGATATGAAAATTCTGGTGATCGGCGCGGAAAATCTTTCTTCCCGGACCAATTGGCAGGACCGCAATACCTGTGTGCTTTTCGGCGATGGTGCCGGGGCCTGCCTGGTGACGGGCAACGATCAGGGCCGGGGTATCCTGGCGAGCCAGCTTTATGCGGATGGCCGGTTGTGGGAATTGCTCCATATGGACAGCGCCCCCAGCTTGAATCCTGATCTCTGCACCCAGAAAAGTGACGGCCCCTTCATTAAAATGGTGGGGAAGGACGTATTCCGCTATGCGGTCCGGGCCATGGCGGACGCCATCACCGCCGTCCTTGAAAAAGAAGGGGTTGCCATCGCGGACATCACCCTGGTTTTGCCCCATCAGGCCAATATTCGTATCCTGAAAAGCCTGGCCGATCACCTCGGTGTGCCCCTCGAAAAAATCTATATTAATGTACACAAATATGGTAATACATCGGCGGCGACCGTGCCGATTGCCATGGACGAGGCGAACCGGGAAGGCCGATTGCAGCAGGGGGATCTGCTTCTCATCTGCACTTTTGGCGGCGGCTTTACATGGGGCGCAGCCTTGGTCAGGTGGTAGCACAGGATGCGCCATTACCAACCGCATATCTAAGCAATTGAGGACAAGGGGGCAGAGTGGAT
>JAZDIS010000478.1:0-12782 GCA_043804705.1 Pseudomonadota bacterium
CCCCCATGCACCAGGCCCTCCTTGGCCATGATGACGCCGGCGCCGAGAAAGCCGATGCCGGTGACCACCTGACCCACCACCCGGCTGGGATCAGCGACCGTGCCGGCGGTGATCAGAGCGCCCAGGGCGACAAAGACCTCGGTGCCGAGGCAGATGAGGATACTGGTGCGGATGCCCGCCGGTTTGCCGCGCAGCTGGCGTTCCAGGCCGATGATGCCGCCGCAGATAATGGCAACGGCGATGCGCTGCCAGAAGATCGGGGTATACGGGTCGAACACGGGCATAGTCGGAAGCTCCATTGCAATATGGGACTGAATTTTTCCCGCAGGGGGAAGTATTTTGCGGGGTCGGCGTTATTTGCCGAAGCCGCAGATGGGATAGGCGCAGGTCTTGCACTGACGGCACAGGCCGCCATGCCCCAAGCGGGCAACATCCTGGCGGGTGATTTTTTCCCCGCACAGCACCCTGGGCAGGATCAGGTCGAAGACCGTGATCTTGTGGAACATGCCGCAGGCAGGCAGCCCCAGCACCGGCACCGCTCCGATATAGCCGACGAGAAACATGGCTCCGGGCAGAACCGGGGTGCCGTAGACGATCTCCTCGGCCCCGGCCCTGGCAATGCCCTGCCGGGTCACGTCATCCGGGTCCACGGACATGCCGCCGCTGGTAACGATGAGGTCCGCGCCCGCGTCCAGGCAAGCCTTGATCTCCGCGGCAATGGTCTCGATATTGTCCGGAGCGAAGCGGACCGCAACCACCTCCGAACCGAGCCTTTCCAGTTTCTTGCGCAGGACCGGTTCAAAGGCGTCCTTGATCCGGCCATGGAACACCTCGTTGCCGGTGATGATCAACCCGGCCCTGACCTGTTTCAGCTTGGCGACCGTAATGACTCCCCCGGCCTTTTCGGCGATTTCAACCGCCGCGTTCACGATTCCTCTTTTGGAAACCAGGGGGATGAGCCTGGTTCCGGCCAGCTGTTCGCCTTTTTTGACCGGGGTATTGTTGTGCAGGGTGGCGCACATGACCTCGCCCAGCAGATTGAACCGGTACAGGGATTCGACCTCGATCCTGAGCAGTCCGTCCTGGGCCGCAACGATGTTGAGCTTGCCTTCTACCGGCTCCCCGGACACAGAGGTGCCAGGACCGGCCAAGGCCCTGGCCATCAGCTCGGCCGCCTCGTTTTCATGGATATCGTCTTCGCCCAGCTCCAGGACGTAGATGTTATCCTTGCCGAGGCGTTTCAACCGCTCGATATCCTCGGCCTGGATGATGTGGCCCTTCCGGAAGGCGCGGCCCTTGAATTCTTCGCTGCGGATTTCGGTGATGTCGTGGGGCAGGACCATGCCGACGGCCTGTTCAACCGGGATTGTTTTTGTCATGGGTGCTCCTGGAGCCCAAACAGGCTCAGCTGATTTCTTGGTAATAACGGCCAAAAGCGCAGGGCTTGCATAAGGCCTTGCCGTCCTTGATTACCTCGCGGCAGTCCTGCACCCAATCCCCGCAGCGCTCGCATTGCACCCTGCGCATTGGCCGGCCGGGCATATCTTCTTCCGGCACAATGATTGAGACCGGCTGCACCTTGAAAAGCTCCGCCTCGGGCATGATCCGGTAGGCATCCAGCTGCTGCTTGTATTTGTCGCCGATTTCCGGGCAGTATTTCTTTGAGGTCTCCCGCGATTCCTCAAGGGCGGTGATGCGCACCGCCTTGCCGGTCTTGAGATTGACAAAGGTTGCGGCCATGATCCCGTAATCGAGCCATTTGAGGGAGCGTTTGCCCAGGGAACAGCCGGTGACGGTCTGGATGGCGTCGGTGGCGCAGCGGTCGATCTCCACCAGCACATAAAATTCCTTGCGCTGCACCTTGGGATCGTCGATGCCGATCTCCCGCAGGCCGATCATGGACATGCGTACCCCGATGACCTGGCCGGCGCAGATGTGCCCATGTATTTTGGTCGATTTTTCAAGAAGTTGTTCGAATGTTTCCATGTAATTTCTCCGGTAGTTACAGCGGCGCCGTGAGCGAGGCAAACGCATGCATACGAATGTAGGCGAAAGGGGGAAATTTTGCCAGAGAAAGTCACTGTGGCGAGAAAAAGGGGATTGGCCGGACCATAACAGGACGTGGTCTGCCCGGCCCGCTGAACGGTGTTACACCGCCGGAGAGTATTTCTGCGGAACCGGCGTTACGCGGGGCAGTTGGCCCAGGGAATTTTTCTCGACCAGCATGGCGCAGCCGTAGCAGGCAGCAAGACGCTCGGCAGTGAGCACCTCGTCGGGCGTACCCACCACTTCCACTCTGCCATTATGGAGCAGCAGCAACCGGTCACCATAGAGGGAGGCCAGATTGAGATCGTGGGAGACCATGATGACCGTGGTGCCTTTTCCAACCCGGAATCGCTCCATGAGATCCATGATCTGGATCTGGTGGGCCGGGTCCAGGGAGGCGGTCGGCTCATCGAGCAGGATGATCTCTGGCTGCTGGCAGAGCGCCCGGGCGATGATCACCCGCTGCCTTTCGCCGCCGCTCAGCTGGTCAAGAGGCCGGCCGGCAAGATGGGCCACATCGGTAAAGTGCATGGCCTCCCGGGCCAAGGCATGGTCTGCCGCCCCCTCAATCCCCATGAGACCAAGATGCGGAGCCCGCCCCATGAGCACGGTTTCCGCCACGGAAAAGGGGAAGTCCAGGGAGATCTGTTGAGGCACCACGGCAAGCTTGCGCGCCAATTGCCGCCTGGTATAGCTGGCTAATGCTTTGCCGAGAATCTCTATCCTCCCATGGGCAATGGGGAGAAGATTGGCCAGACCCTTGAGCAGGCTGGTTTTGCCGCTGCCGTTTGGCCCGATGATTAGATAGAACTCCCCGCGTTGGACCTGCAAAGTAATATTCTGTAGGACCTGTCTCTTGCCGTAACAGAGATCAAGCCCCTCAACCGAAATTACCGGCATCGGCGCGACCTCCACAGCAGGGCGATGAAAAGCGGGGCCCCGATGAGGGCCGTGACAATACCCACCGGCATCTCGCCCGAGGCAGGCAGGGTGCGGGCCAGGAGATCGCAGAGGATCAGGTAGGATGCGCCGCCCAGGATGCAGGCCGGTACGAGCAGCCGGTGGTCCGGCCCCAGCAGCAAGCGAAGGACATGGGGGATAACCAGACCGACAAAACCGATCAACCCGGACTGGCACACCACCAGGCTGACCATGCAGGTGGTGACCAGCAACAGCAGCATGGTCAGCCGTCGCACGTTGATTCCCAGGCTGGCCGCGGATTCCCGTCCGGTCAGAAGCAGATTCAAGGGTCTTGCCAGCGCGAAAACCACGGCGAAACAAGGTAACAGGGTAAGCAGCACCGGCAAGCGGTCGAGACCGGACATGGAAAGGTCGCCCATGAGCCAGAAGAGGATCTGGTGGACCTCCGAAGTCTGGGTAATGGAAATGAGAAACATGATGATCGCCCCGCAGAAGGCATTCATCATTACTCCGCCCAGAAGGAGTGAGTCCCGGCCCATGGAGGTGTTGCCGGAGATCAGGCCGACCACCAGGACAAGAATCAGGAGGCTGCCCGCAAAGGCTGCCAGGGCCATGCCGGGAAAGGGGGAAAACCCAAGGAGCATGCCGCCGATCGCCCCCACCGCCGAACCGCCCGAGATCCCGAGGATGTAGGGCTCGGCAAGCGGATTGCGGAGCAAGGCCTGAAACACCAGCCCGCCCAAGGAGAGGGTGGAACCCACCGCCGCGGCCAGGATAACCCTGGGCAAGCGGATCTTCCAGACAATAACACTGAAGACCGATTGCGGGTCGCCGCTGCCGAAAACCGCGGCCAGCAGCTCGGAAATCCCGTTGCCGGAAGGGCCGATGCCCATGCCGAGCAAGAAGCTTATTGCCAGCAGTCCGGCCAGCACGATGGTCACCAGGGTCAGGCGAACGCCCAGGCGAAGGTTATTGAACATGTCCGGCTCCGAATAACTCGGGGTGGAGGATGCGGAGCAGCGCCTCCATCCCCTCGATGAGACGCGGGGTCGGCCGGTCGAAGAGGTTGTCGTTCATCACATGCACCCGGCCTGAACGCACCGCGGAAAGCTGCGGCCACTGCTGCCACTGCGCTTTAAGCTGCTCCGGCTTCTGTTTGCCGCCCATGGCGGTGACCACCACCACCTCCGGATCAAGGGAGAGCACCTTTTCCCAGCTGAAGCGCGGATAGTCAACCGGCCCGGCTCCCAGATTGACGCCGCCGGCGATGGTGATCAACTCGTGGATAAAGGTCTTGCTGCCGGCGGTGACGATGGGAGGGGAGTAGAGCTGGAAAAAGACCCGTGGCCGGGATTGGCTTTTTGCCACCTGTTGCCGCACCTGCGCGAGGCGGCCTGACATATCGGCAACGAGCGCCTCGGCTCTTGCCGGCACGCCGAGCACCACGCCCACCCCCCGGATGGCCTCCATGACCCCCTTGATATCGCGCGGGTCGATGATGTACACCGGAATCCCGGCAGCTTCGATTTTCTCCACCTGATGCTTGGGATTGCCGTCCAGGATACCGAGGCAGAGGTCCGGTTTTAGGGCCACGATCCGTTCAAGATCCAGCCGCACATAGGAGCCGACCCTGGGAAGACTCTTGGCCTCGGCCGGAAAGTCGCTGAACTGGGTGACCCCCACCAGCCTGGCCCCCTGGCCCATATCGAAGACGATCTCGGCCAGGCTGGGAGCGAGGGCCACGATGCGCTTGGGCGCAGCGGGGATCGATACCGTCCTTCCGGCTTGGTCCAGCACGGTGGCCGCAGTGCTCAGTCCCGGAAAAAGCATGGCAACAAGGAGGATGAGGGGAAAAATGGTGTTTCTTTGTCTCACTCTGCCTCCCGGCCGTGCCTGCGGCAAAACTCGACGAGATGGGCGGCCGCCTCGGGAGTGGACCCCAGATGTAAATGCAGGTACCCGGCCAGGGTATTGTTCAGGCAAAAGCCTTCAAGACGGCCGTCATCAAGACGATACACCCTTTCAATCCGGTCGGGCATGGGATCTGTCTCCGAATAGTGAAACTCATGGCCGCCAAGGCTCGCACCTTCTGGCCACAGGGTGTTTTTCGTAACCATCGCCGTGCGGTAGCCGAGCCGCACCAGCCGTTTTTGCATCCGGGCTTTTACCGGAAATACCCCGGCCATGGGATATTCCGTGCCCTCCGCCGTAACCAGCGCCTCACAAAGATACATGAAGCCGCCGCATTCGCCATAGACCGGTAATCCCGCCCTGGCGCGATCGAAAATCTCCTCCCGGAGGGAACGGTTGGCCGCCAGAGCCTCCGCATGGAGTTCCGGGTAGCCGCCGCCCAGGTACAACCCGTCCAGATCGTCCGGCAACTTCGAGTTGGCCAGGGGGCTGAAGGGAATCAGCTCCGCGCCGGCCGCCCGCAAAAGATCAAGGTTGTCCTCATAATAAAAACAAAAAGCCGCATCCCTGGCAATGCCGAGGCGAACGCACGGCGCTGCTTTGCGTACTTCCGCAGGCCCGGAAACCTTGGGCAGGACCGCGCCCTTCTCCCGCAACAGCGCGAGATCGATATGCCGGGCCATGACCTCGGCGATCCTGTTGATCCTTTCCGAAGAAAGCGGTTCGTCGTGGTCCATGTGGAGACCGAGATGACGGCCGGAAACCAGAAAATCATCATGACGGGGAACCCCGCCCAGCACCTCGGCCCGGCAATGCTCTTGCACAGCTTGGGCAAGCATCCGGTAATGGCTATCGCTGCCGACCCGGTTGAAGATGACTCCGGCAATGGTGATCCGGGGGTCGAAGGACTCAAAGCCATGCACCAGGGCCGCGATGCTCTCGGCGCAGGCCGAAGCGTCCACCACCAGCACCACCGGCAGCGCAAGGGTTCTGGCCAAGGCTGCGGTGCTGGCCTCTCCGCCGTCGAAGAGCCCCATCACCCCTTCGACAATGACGAAATCCGCAGCGCAGTGCTGGGCAAAGCTCTGTTGCACAAAGGATGGGCCGCACATCCGCAGATCCAGGTTGCGCGACGCCCGGCCGCTCACCAGCCGGTGCAAGGTGGGGTCAATGAAATCCGGGCCGCACTTGAAATACTGCACCGATGCGCCGCTGCGTACCATGGCTGCGCCCAGTCCCAGGCTCAGCAGGGTCTTGCCGCTGTCGCTGGAAGGGGCGGCCAGGACGATGCCGCGCCCGGTTTTTCTCAAGGGTTCTGCCATTTTTTTTCAGCTCCCTGAACGCAGGCTGAAGCGCACCGGCACCCGAACCCGCATGGCCACGGGCTGCCCGTTGCGCCGGCCGGCGGAAAACCGCCAGGAACGCACTGCCTCCAAGGCTGCGGCGTCCAGGGATTCATGGCCGCTGCCCACGGCAATCCGCAGATCATCCACAATCCCGGTAACGGAGACCAGTACCTCAAGCTGGACAAGTCCTTCCTGGCCAAGTTTCCGGGCCAGCCGAGGGTAGGGCGGCGGCGGATTGGCCTGGTAGAGTGGCCGGGCCAGCACCTCGCCGGTGGCCGCGCCTTCGCCCGTCCCGGCGACCGGATTGGTGTGGGGGGCGGTGCTGCCAGAGCCGGCGCCTTGTTGGGCAGCGGCGGGCATTGGTGGCTCTGGTGTCATGCCAAGGCCAGCCTCTGGCCTGGCAAGCGGGGAGGATGAGGGCGATGAAGTGATTCCAGATCCCACTTCTTTATTGTCGTGTATCTCCTTGGCAATAGGTTCTTTCCGGTGCTTAACCGCAGGCGCATTCCCGGAACGCGCTGCATCCATTGCTGCCGGTTCGCCTTCCTGCTGCAGGGTAAACACCGAAATCACCGAAGGGCGTGCCTGCTCCGTGGGCAACAGACGCCAGACCGCCAGGCAGATAAGCAGCAGGAGCCCGTGCAACAGAAGCGAGTAAAACAGAGCCCGCACGGGCCCTGTTGTGAAAACGGCAGAGGCAAACCAGGCCGGAGATAACGCCGTGGGCCGGAGCCCGGCCATGGCATCAGTGTCCGGTTGCCCGGCGGCATAAAGCTCCAGTGCCCTCGAATCCGTCTTCAATCCGCCCTCCCTTTCTCCCTGGCGCATACCCCATTGACCAGCGCCTCCAAGGCCTTGGCCACCAGCGGGGGCATCTGGTCCTCGGAGAAACGCTCTTGCCAGGGCTCAACCGCACGGCCAGCCAGGCGGGCAGCCACTGCCCCGGCCCAGGATTCATGCCCTTGCGGATCGGCAAGCCCCGCTTGAGCCGCATCGCTCATGGCCAGCGAACCTGCCATGAACCCGGCATATTCCGGCTGCATGAGCGCATCCTCCAAGGCGGCAACCAATTGCCAGCGATCCAGGGCGCATTCCTCGGGCTCGTTGGGCAGCAGCGAGGCAAGATGTATCCGCCGCTCCTCCAGCCGGGCAAAGATGGAGCGTTCGGCGGTTATCCGGTTCTGTCCGGCGATGGCTTGGCGTACTCCATCATACACTGCGGCGGCAATGAGTTCCCCCATTTTGGTGTGTCCGCCCGCGCCGTTGATCCCGGGTCCCTCTCCCTGCACCACCAGAAGGTTGTCGGTGCCAGTGCCCGTGGCGGCATAGTTCGGACTGTAGGTGCTGCGGATGTCCAGGTCGGTCAAGGCCGCGCTCTTGGCCTCGGTGGCGGTGATGATCGCCCGGCTCATGGCCTGGTCGTTCATTCGGGCGTTGGTGAGCAAGACGATATTGATGGTGCCGGGCTCGTAGAAGTTGCCGCTGTCTTTGGCCATGCGCATGGCATTGGTTTTGACTCCCGCAGTGACCAGGGCATACACGGTGAGGTCGCGAAACGATTTTTCAGCCACGGCCATATGGTCCATGTCCGCCCCGGTGAACAGCAGGCTGGTCTGGGCGGCTGGCCGGGCCAGGGCTGCGGTCACCGTTTGGCGCAAGCCGTCCAAGCCGCTGGTGTGACCAAGCCCCCAGGAAGGCGGGGGATAATAATGATTGCCCACGCTCATCACGCCCTCCCGCATCCCCTCCAGGGTGGAGAGTATACGTTGCGGCTTGGTGAAATCCACCACCAGGGTTTTGTTGATGAAGTCCCGGATCCGGCTCTTCTGCACCAGTGCCTGCCGTACATAGGCAAGGGACAGCGCCACCGGCCTCGACTCAAGCATTTGGTCCGGATACGCCTGGCGCGCTGGATCGGAAAACTCCTGCTCGTATACCCGTGCCGCCAGCCAGGAGACAAAGCCGCCCATGTTGACCCCGGCCCGGCAGGTGAACTCGCAGGGGAAGGAGAAGACTCTTTTGTGTTTGACCGCCTCGATTTTTTGCAGGGCCGGGTTGGCCAGCACCGCCTCGGCGGCTGCGTCCCCGCACACATAGACGGCCTGCGGATTGAACCGGACAATCTCCGCCGGGCTCACCACGATGGACTCCCCGTTTCTCCCGAAACGGGGAGATATGCCGCCAGCGCTCCGGATAAAGTCGTTCTGGAAGGAGTCGTCCCCCGGTGTCCTGAGCGGCGTCTCTCCCATCAGCCTCATCACCCGTTGCCGCTTGCCCGCGGGGATCGGCTCCACCTTGGCCCGGATCAGCGCCAACTCTGCGCGGATGCCGGCGGCCAGAGCATCCGCCTCCTGCCCCCGGCCAAGCAGCATGCCAAGATCGTGCAGCCGTTCAAGAGCCTGCTCTGCCGAATGAACCGGAGGAAGCTCCACCACGGCGCACTGGTCTTGAAAACGTTTTTTCACCTTACCGTGCAGGCTGGAGACCAGGATCAGATCGGGGTGCAGCGCCCCAATCCTCTCAAGGGAGGGGGCGACGAAACCGCCCACCACCTCTTTTCTCCCTTGACTCACCGGCAGGGTATCGTGGCTGGTCACCCCGGTCAGTGCGGTGCCGGCGCCCATGGCCACCAGCATCTCTGTGGCCATGGGAACCAGCGACACCACCCGCTGGGGAGGATGATCAACAGCAAACCTTTCCCGCGCATCCTGCAGCGGGTTTGCCCAGGACGGGGCGGTTGCCCCAGCCCAGAGCAGCAGGAGCACAACAATAATAAAAACCGGCTTTTTTCGCATGTTTCGCCTCAAAATTCGTAGGAAAGAGAGGCCAAGGCCGAGCGGCCCGCGCCAGGGTATCCTTGCCGGGTTGTGCTCCGCAGGGCTTCATCGCGGAAATTGGCGGTGTAGGTGTCGTACCCGGCAGCAAAAATATTGTTGCAATTGATGGCTGCCAGCCAGTGTTCCTTGAAACGCCGGCTGATCCGCAGGTCGGTGGTTATGTATGAATCCAGGGTGTACTGGGGATTGGTGGCCGTATCCGAGACATAGGAAGCGGGCCGGTCGCCCACGTAGCGGATCACCACAGTGGTGGTGAGTCCCGAAGGCAGAAAATAGTCGGCCTGTCCCCTGAAGAGATCGCGCGGGGTGTATTGGGCCTGCCGCCAAAGTCCGGCAGCCTGTTCTTCCTCCGCATTGGTCCGGGTATAACTTACGCCCACCCTTGCTGAATCCAGGGGCTTGACCACCAAACCCAATTCCCAGCCATTGGCCTCGGAGGAGTTGATGTTCGAAGGAGTATATTTGTCCCCCCACGGGCCGGGAAATGCCGGATTCTCGGTCCAGTCGATTTTGTCATCAATATTCCACCTGAAACAGGATGCCGAGGCGGTCAGTTTCTTTTCCAGAAAGGACTGCTCCACCGTGAGGTCGCTGTGCCAGCCGGTTTCTGGTTTCAGATTGGGGTTTCCCCGCACATACGCGCTTTCCGGCCAGTAGAGGTCGTTCATGGTGGGCGCTTTGAAGTGCTTGCCGTGGCCGAGCTTGATGATGGTCGTTTCCTGGGGAGTCACCACGACGCCGAAACGGGGCAGGGTTTCGTGGCCGAACATGGAGTGTTCCTCATAGCGCAGGCCGGCAAGCAGTTTCAGATACTGGTTGGCCTGCCACTGTGCCTCGCCGTAGCTGCCCCTGGTGAAGACGTCATGCTGCTTTTCGCTGTTGGCGCCGGCCAGCGCCATCCCATAGGCATCCAGGCCGCCGGCTTCGTTGGTGTAATCGTAATTGCGGTATTGACTTCCCGCCAGCAGGGTAACCCCTTCCGGCAACCGCATCTCCGCCGTGGCCTCCAGTCCCAGAACCTCGTTGGTGACCCAGGTTTCCTGACCGGCGCCGGTTGCGTTGTATCGTTGATAAAAGTAATTTTCCATGTTCACCGCGTCGCCGCGCAGAGCAAGGGTCAGCCAGGAAAGCGGCTGGCTTTTCAACTCCAGCGCCGAGTAGAAGTTCCGGTCACTTCCTTCGTTCACCAGGCTTGCGGCTGCGTCGTTGTACATCCGGGTCCCGTTGACAAAATGCTCCTGGGTTCCCTCGGGCGGCTGCGCCCCCGGCACCCCGTACTCCCGGTCAATCCAGGCGCCATAGAGGCTGGCGGAGAGCAGCTTGTTCTTGTCGCAGACCAGCTTGAGGGAGGCGTCGTTATGGCGGAGGTCGCCGTTGTCGCGGAAGCCGTCGCTTTCCCGCCGGGAAGCGGTGAGATAGTAGCCCAGGCCGTCGGCAACATACATACCCTGTTCCGCGGCCAACTCCATGGCCCCCTCGGTGCCGAAACCGCTTTTTACCTTCAGATCGGTCCTGTCATGCTCGGGGCTCCTGGTGAGGATGTTCACCGTCCCGGCCATGGCGCCGGTGCCGTACAGTATGGAGCCCGGCCCCTTGACCACCTCCACCCGGTCGATACTGCCCAACGGCAGCTGCCCCAAATCGGCAGTACCCAAGGAAGGAGAATTGATGTTGATGCCGTTCAGGAAGACCTGGGTGGCGTCGCCGCCCATGCCCCGAATGTGGAGCTCTTCGCTGGCTCCGCCGTAGTCGCCCCTGGTGCGCCAGTCAAGCCCCGGTTCGTTGGCCAGCAGCTCGCCGAGACTCCTGGCCGGCGCGTCCTCGATATCCCCGGCGTTTTTCAGGACCACCGCATTTGGCACATCATGTACGTTTTCCGCCGTCTTGGTCGCCGTCACCACCACCTCATCCATGGCGAGTACCGGCTCGGCACTGCGGGCGTGAACCGGCCAGGCAACGGTCATGGCCAGCACGGCCGCATACATCTTCTTGTTCATCTCTTGCATCCCTCCAATCAAATTTTTTTTTGATCCGGGGGCATCCACGAAAGCGGATAAAAAAAAATCCCCGGACCGATGATTATCGATCAGGGGATTTCCCAAAATATCCACTGGACCAGCGCCGTACCTCCCTGTCCACGAGAGGTGTGCGATACAAATACTATCTCCGGCAGGTCTTCTGACTTCCGGTTCGTCCTTGTTTCGCGCCTTCCCGTTCAAAAACAGTGGCTTTATTGCGAAACTCGTCCCCGGTTACAGCGGCGGGCCCGTCCCGGACTTACACCGGGTTCCCTTTTAAGCTCTTTTCAGAGCACCTGAGATATAAACGTCAAACTTAGCGGATCTCCGGCTAAAGTCAAGAAAATTATGCTTCCTTGATCGCCAGCAGCGGTTCCATCCGGGCCAGGCGGAGAATGGGGATGGCCGCGCCGATCAGGCAAATGGCGATGCCGCCCCCCATGGCGATGAGCCCGATGCCGATGTTGCCGGTGGTTATGTTCGAGACTGCGCCAAGGGTGCGGAGCAGGCTGAAGTCCTTGGCCAGGTAATGGATCAGGGAATGGCCCATGACCACCCCGGCAACCCCGCCCATGGTGCTGATCAGCAGCGCCTCGGCCAGGAAGATCTTCATGATGTGGATCTGGTGGGCGCCGATGGCCCGCAAGATTCCGACCTCGCGCCGCCGTTCGTTGGCAAGTACGGTGAAGGTCGACCAGGCAAGGAGCAGGGCGAGTAATGAGGAGATAAGGATGGTGATGGAAAACACCCGGAGGATGTCCCCCAGGGTGTTTCTGACATCGGCGCCGATGTCGCCCCTGGTCATCACCCCGACCGTGGGGTTGATGGTGCGGATGTCCGCGACTACCTTGTCCGCTGGCACCCCGTCTTTTACCTTGATGAAGATGATGGAGATTTTACCGGCCTGATATCCACCCGTTGCCTCGGGAGAGATCTTGTTCAGGTCGTCGAGGCGCATGAACACCCCATGGTCAAGACCGGTGCGGGTCTGCTGGAGATGCCCGACCACCTTGACGCCCTTGCCGAAAAGACTGGCCGTGTTGATCAGGCCGAGATACTCGTACACATAGCTCCCCACATACACCTGGCCCGGTTCCAGACGTTTGGGTCCGGCCTCCAGCCAGGGGGCGACCACGAAATCCTTGTCCTGATCGAAGACGATGACCTGCCCCTCGTCGATGCTGCAACACCCGGAGGTAAGGGTGTTGAGGTAGATATGGTAGGTCGCCTGCTTGATTTCGGGCAGCTCGCTGATATCATCGAAGACGAACTTATCCATGTAAAAGCTCTTGATCTTGCTTTCCAGGATAAACTCCTCGGCGTTGCCCTTGGCCTCGGAGGGCACGATGACGATATCGGCGCCAAGCCGTTTGCTTGCCTCCTCAATATCCTCTTCCACCGCCTTGTTGAAGAGCATGGCAAAGGTCAGCAGGGCGACAAGCAGGGCAACCGCCAGCATCAGGACAAGGTTGCGGAACAATTTCCGGGTGACGCCTTTCCAGGCAATGGCGATGATGGTATGGGCGTTGCGGGGTGTCATGGGGCATTTTGCCTGTTGAGGGAAAGTTGTGGGGTTCACGAAATACAAAAACCGGAGGGCTGTAGCCATCCGGTTTTTGTATAGAACATAAAACTGCCGGGGAAAACTTATTTCTTCTTCGCTACCTTGGCGCCCTTTGCAGCCCAGTTCACATCAAGGCCGC
>JAZDIS010000479.1:0-6284 GCA_043804705.1 Pseudomonadota bacterium
CCGGCAGATGGCAAGTCCAAGGCCGCTCCCTTCCTTATTGCCCAATTTGTAGAACTTGTCAAAGACCTTTTCCCGCTCCGTCACCGGGATTCCCGGCCCCTGGTCCTGCACCTCCACCACGGCGAAATCCGCCTCCCGGAAGGCCCGGACCGTGACGGTTGACTGGCCGGGCGCAAACTTGATGGCATTGGCCAGCAGATTGGTGAGCACCTGCCTGATTCGGTCCTCATCGGCCCGCAGTCGCAGGGTCTCCGGCAGCAGGGTGGTGATCAGCATCCCCTTTTTCCCGGCAAGACAGGCAACGCCGGTGACCGTCTCGCTTATCACCGGAGTCAGGTCCAGCTCGGAACAGTGCAGGGCCGCGATGATCCCCGTTTCGATCCGCTCGATATCGAGCATGGTGTTGACCATACGAATCAGCCGGTCGGTGTTTTTGTTGATGAGCTGGAAAAAGTCGCGAAGCTCATCCTGGGGACAGTTGCCGATCTCCTGAGGGGAAAGGCGGGCCAGTCTGGCGGTGACATATTCCATGGAACCCTTGATGGAGGTCAGCGGGGTGCGCAGTTCGTGGGAGGCGCGGGCGACGAAATCGGATTTGCGCTCGCTGGCGGCACTGAGCAGGCGATTGGTTTCGAGAAGTTTCTGGTTGGTTTCGGCAAGATCCCTGGTCGCCTCCCGGACCCGGTCCTGGAGATCCTCGTGGTATCCTGTGAGCCGGGCCGCCATTTCGGCAAAGGAGCGGGACAGATCCTCGAATTCATCCCCGGTCTGCAGAAGCGCCACTGCTTCGTAATTGCCCTGGGAAAAATCCTGGATGGAGGTGGAGAGCCGCTTCATCGGGTGCAGCACCAGATGCCGCATCATGAAAATCATCGCCCCGCTCAGGGCTCCCACCACCAGGAGCATGGAGGCAAACATCCGGCGCCGGTTCTGGGCCGCCTCGGTAAAGGTCTTGTCCAGCGGCAGGGCAACGCTGATCGCGCCGCGGACATCGCCCAGTTTGTAGCCCTGTTCCCAGTGGCATTTCAGGCAGGTCTCTTCGACATAAAGGGGAGAGATGTAGCGGAGGTAAGCCTGGCGGTCGATGGTTTCGATGGAGATGAATTCCCGCAGGTTTTCCCGCTCAAATGCCAGCAGGGCCCTCCGCTCAAAGGGATCTGGCGCATTTTCCGGGTTGGTCAGTTTGAGGCTGGTGATGTGGAACCAAAACAGGCCCTCTTCCCGGGAGTATCTGGCCAGCTCCTTGGTGACCATGGCCGGGGTTTCCTTGGTGTAGCGCCGTCCCTGGCGATCGAGAATCTCGGGTTCGTTCAGGTATGGGGATGGTTGGGCGCGGGGCAGTTTTTCCACAAAGATCCCGCCGTGGTCGGCGATCCATTTGCGCATGAGGACGATCTGCCGGAAAACCGCCCGGGCCTCATTTTCCGCCTGACGGATGATGAGTCTTTCCTGGCGTTCGGTGAAAATGTAAAAAATTGTGCCGAGGCTTATCAGCAGGGTAAAGCTGCAGCCGATGATGAATTTGGCGCTGAGGCTCAATCTCAGGGCGTCTTCGATTTTTCTGAGCCAGGCGGCAATCATCTTCAAATGAGGTTCTCCTTTTTGAGGTGCACCTGTAGGATGGAGATCGCGGCCGGGGTGATCCCGGAGATCCTCGCTGCCTGGCCCAGGGTCCGGGGCTGGACTCTGGTGAGCTTCTCCACCACCTCACGGGAAAGTCCGGACAGGGTCTGGTAGGGCAGATCTTCCGGCAGGAGCATCGATTCCATGCGCCGGAAACGGTCCACCTGCTCGCTTTGCCGTTCGATGTAGCCCTGGTATTTGATGGCCAGCTCTACTTCCCGGGCAACCTCTTCCCCGGGCCTGGGTAGGGTGAGGCCGAGGAGCCGGGCCACGGTGACAAGATCCATCTCCGGTCTGCGCAAAAGATCGGCGCCGCTCACCACGGTTTTGAGGGTGGCGCTGCCCATGGCCACCAGACGGTCGTTGAGTTCCTGCTTGGGCCGGATCTGGGTGGTGTTGAACAGGGCAAGGGTTTCCTCAATGGCCTGTTTCTTGGCCTGAAACAAGCGGTAGGTATCGTCTGCCACCAACCCCAGGTCCCGGCCGATCTCCCCCAGCCGCAGGTCGGCGTTGTCTTCCCGCAGCAGCAGCCGGTATTCGGCCCTGGAGGTGAAGAGCCGGTACGGTTCCTTGGTGCCCTTGGTGACCAGATCGTCGATCAGCACCCCGGTGTAGGCCTGGGAGCGGTCCAGGATCAGGGGTTCCTCCCCGCGCACATACCTGACTGCGTTGATCCCGGCGATTAGCCCTTGGGCCGCGGCCTCTTCGTAGCCGGAGGTGCCGTTGATCTGCCCGGCCAGAAAGAGGCCCCGGAGCCGTTTTGTTTCCAGGGACGGGTGCAGCTCCAGCGGATCGACATAGTCGTATTCAATGGCATAGCCGGGCCGGATGATGGCGACCTGCTCCAGGCCCTTGATGCTGCGGAGCATGGCGGTCTGCACATCCATGGGCAGGCTGGTGGGCAAGCCGTTGGGGTAGATCTCCACCGTGTCCAGCCCTTCCGGCTCAAGAAAGATCTGGTGGCGCTCCTTTTCCGGAAAGCGCATGACCTTATCTTCCACCGACGGGCAATAGCGGGCGCCAACCCCTTCGATAATCCCGGTGTACATGGGAGAACGGCCGGTGCCCGCCCGGATTATCGCATGGGTGGTGGGGTTGGTGTAGGTGATGTGGCAGGGCCGCTGCGGCAGCACCGGCTGTTTGCCCCGGTTGGAAAAGGAAAAGAGGTTGGGCGGCTCATCGCTGTACTGGGCTTCGAGGTCAGTGTAATTGATGGTGGTGCCGTCGAGACGCGGGGTGGTCCCGGTTTTCATCCTCCCCATGCTGAACCCCAGCTCCTGGAGATGCAGGGGCAGCTTAAGCGAAGGCACATCGCCCATGCGGCCGGCGGGAAAATTCTTCAGGCCGATGTGGATCAGGCCGTTTAAAAAGGTGCCGGTGACGATGACCACGGCCCGGGCGGTGATCTCCTCTTCCAGGGAGGTGAGCACCCCTCTGATTTCTCCATTTTTTATCAGCAACCGGTCGGCGGTTCCCTGCCGGATATGGAGATTTTCCTGCTGCTCCAGCACCGACTTCATGCGCAGCCGGTAGAGGAGCCGGTCGGCCTGGGCCCGGGAAGACCAGACCGCCGGGCCTTTTCTTGTGTTGAGGCGGCGGAACTGGATGCCGGTGGCGTCGATGTTTTTCGCCATCTCTCCGCCGAGGGCGTCGATCTCTTTGACCAGGTGGCCCTTGGCCAGGCCGCCGATGGCAGGGTTGCAGCTCATGGCGCCGATGGTGTCGGCGTTGACCACGAGCACCGCGGTGCGGCAGCCCATCCGGGCGGAAGCCAGAGCGGCTTCGCAGCCGGCATGGCCCGCACCGATTACGATGATGTCGTATTGCAAGGAGTTTGGCATGGTTGGTGGTCTTTTAGTGTTTGCTCAAAAACGGCCTGGGGCGGACCTGTGAAAAGTATCGTATTGTAGCGGGGTTGGCGGGAATATGCAAATCAGTCTTGTTTGCGCCACGAGATGAGCGCCCAGCGGGGCGGGGTTTGTCTGGTGAATTGCCAGGTCTTTTCATCGAGCCGGCGTAAGCTGGCATCCACATAGGCGGCCAGCCTTTCTTCTTCCAAGGCGGTAAGATCATCCACCATCCAGCGGTACGATTGCAGGGCTTCCTCCCGCGAGCCGTAGGTTCTTCTGCTGTCCAGGCTGAGAAAGTCAACCTTGGCGTGGATGCCGAGGGTGTAGAGGATGTTGAGTGTGAAGATATAATCCGGGCCGGGATCAAAAGTGCGCCCAATGGCGGCGAAGAGGTCCGGGTCAAAAGGCCCGGCCCCGACCCGGTCCACGACATAGACAGCCTTGGTGGCCCAGGCGTTCAGTTTGTGTAAAGCCCCCTTCAGATCATCCACAGACAGGGAGCGGGAGGCGATGACCACCTCGTGGGGGGCAATGGCCAGCGCCTGCCAGTCGTCGGTCCAGGAACCCTGGACGGTGATGATGTTGTCCCGGCCCGCGGCCTTGGCCCGCTTTTCCAGCTCGAGAAGCATGGCTGCGGAATAGTCGAGGGCTGTCACCCTGCGCACCTGGCCGGCCAAGGGGATGGCCAGGGTGCCGGGGCCGCTGCCCACGTCCAGCACGGACCAGTCCGCTTCGCTCTGGAGATGGGCCATGAATTGCGCGACAAAGGGCGAGTCGAGGTTGCGCTCGGCAAACGAGGCGGCCCGCTGGTCCCAGTCGCTGCTTTTCTTTTTTTTCCAGGACTTGTGGGCTCTGGACTCCCGCCACATGGTGTCCCAGTCGATATCGTGATAGCGCATGGTGATTTTTTCAGGCCCGGCGGGTGAGCCGGTTGATGATGATGGTCAATTCCTTGCCTTCGCTGCGCATCTTTCTGGCGCTCGCCGCGATCTCGTATTCCTTTTCCGCCAGCAGGAGGAATTTGGGCAGGCTTTTGCGGCGGACATCGTGTGCCAGGTAAATGACGCCCTGCTCCGCCAGCAGCGCACGGAAGATGTTTAAAAGCGGGGCGAAAAACTCTTCCCTGAAGAGAATCTCCGCGCCGATGATGGTGTCGAAGCTGGGCAGGGCGGGTGGTTTCAGCCAGTCGAGCAGGCGGCACTCCACCCCTTTCAGGCCGCTGGCCGCGGCGCTGACCCGTTGAAAATCAAGGATGTGGGGCTCGTAATCGGTCAGGGTCACCCGGTATCCGGCCAGGGCGGCGGCAAGGCCTGGCGCGCCGAGGCCGGCGCCGAGTTCGAGCAGGGTCTGTCCCTCTTTGCCCGGCGGGTTGGCAAGCATGAGGTCCGCCAGGGCCATGGCGGCTTCCCAAAGTTTTACCCAGAAGGGGAAGCCTTCCACATCCTGGAAGGGATCTTTCCCGGCTAGAAGCGGTTCGAGGTCGGTGACTTGCAGCAGCTGGATTTCCTTGCCGCGCAGGCGCAGGGGCGCGAAGTCAACCTTGTATTTTTTCCGGATCTCCCGGAGGCGGGCATACTGTTTTTCAGGAAGCTGCGCAGGATCCATCGAGGTCTCCAAGGCGGTGAAGGATGGTGCTTACTCATCATTGCAGGAAAAGGGCGATCAGGACCAGGGCCGCCAACAGGAAGCGGTAATAAGCGAAGATGGCAAAACTTCTGGCCCGGATGTATTGCATGATGAAGGAAATGAACAGGTAGCCGGAGATGGCCGCAGCCAGAAAACCGGCGGCATAGAGCATGCTTTGCCCTTCCGCCAGGCCATTTGTGAGGATTTTCGGAATTTCATGCACCCCGGCTCCGAAGATGATGGGCGCGGAAAGCAAAAAAGAGAAGCGGACCGCGGCCTGGCGGGTGAGCCCCATGGCAAGGCCGCAGGTGATGGTGCTGCCGCTCCGGGACACTCCGGGGATGATGGCGCAGGCCTGGGAAAGGCCGATGAGCAGGGCGTCAATCAGGGTTATTTTTTCAAAATTACGGGTGCGTTTGCCTGCGCGATCCGCCAGGAGGAGCAGGAGTCCGGCTCCGGCCAGGGCCGCCGCCACCATGGCGGGGTGCCGGAAATAGGTTGCCGCGGTTTCTTCCAACAAGAGGCCTGCCAAGGCTCCGGGGATGGTGGCCATGGCAATGAAGAACGCCATTCCGCGCAGACGTCGTGTTTCTGCTTGGTCCTTGTGCAGTCCGAGGACAGCCTTCGCCATCTGCCGGAAATCATCCCGGAAGTAGGCGAGGATTGCCAGGAGGGTGCCAAGATGCAGGGCTACGTCAAAGGCCAGGTCGGACTCCTGGGCGCCGAGAAAATAATGGGCCAGGGCCAGATGGCCGGAGCTGGAAACGGGCCGGAATTCCGTGGCGCCCTGGATGATGCCGAATATGGCTGCGGTGAAGATGTTCATGGTCTGGCACTATACGAAAGGGGTGAGGAAAAGTAAATACTGATGGGGCGCGAGGCGGCTGAATAAAAAAAGCCCGGCCAGAGGCCGGGCTTTTGCTGACCAGAAATCCGGTCAGGCAAGGGAATTAGCAGCCCTCGATAGCCTTTTTCTTCTTGGCTTCGATTTTGCCGTCTTTTACCGTAACCTTGTCGCCAACCTTGGCTTTGCCTTCTACCGTGGATACAGTGCCTGCGCAATCTACGGTTACTTTGGTCCCTGCAACTGCGGTTACGGTGCAATCAGCAGCGAAAGAAACTGCGGCGGTGCTTGCTACGAATGCGATAGCCATTGCCAAAGAAATCATTTTCTTGCTCATTTTC
>JAZDIS010000480.1:0-8464 GCA_043804705.1 Pseudomonadota bacterium
GGTTGGTTGCCGCGGTGGTGGCGGGCAGGACCCATTGGCCGATGGCCAAGGTCAGCAGGGTGAACAGGGCTGCCGCCATCAGCAGGGGGCGGATGATGCGGATAACGCTGATCCCGCTGGCCATGAGGGCCATGAATTCAAAATGCTGGTTGAGAACCCCCAGGGTGATGACTCCGGCCAGCAGGATGCAGACCGGGATCAGCTGGACATACATGAAGGGCAGTTTGAGCAGCAGGTACTTGATTGCCAGGCCGATGGTCTTCCGTGATTCCAGGAAGTTGTCCACCCGCTCAAAAAAATCAACCAGCAGATAGATGGCGATCAGGGAGCAGATGACCAGGGCCAGGTTTTTGGCGAACTGGAGCATGAGGTAGCGATCCAGCAGCTTCATGGCCGTTTTTCTCCGTTTTTGAATCCCGGCAGTCCGGCCAGCAAGGCGAGGGCCGTTTCGCTGAGACGGGCAAGGAAGAGCGGGGTCATTTCCTTTGCCACCTGCCGGGTGAGCATGATGGTAAAGAGGGCGATCAGGATATTGGAGAGCCAGATCCCGAGGGCCACCGGCAGATGGCCGCTTTCCGCACTGGCCCTCCCTGCGGTGAACAGGATGTAGTAGAGGACAAAAAGCAGCAGGCCCAGCGGTACGCCCAGCGGCTTGCTGCCGGGGCGGGCCAGCATGGCCAGGGGCAATCCCAGGATGGTCAGGATGAAGCCGCCCACCGGCAGGGCCATGCGGGTATGGTATTCAATGAGCATACTGAGGCCGAGGGGACTTTTCGGGCCATGGCTTGCCGCCTGTTCCAGCAGCTGCCTCTGGTTCATGCCGTTTTTCCCGGCTTCGGCAACGGAGGTGCCGGCGATTTCCGCGGGGGTTTTGATGGGCAGGTTGACCTGGTAGCGGTCGAAACGGATGGTCTGGGAGACATCCTCGCTGGTGCGGTGCAGGGTGCCGTCCGCCAGGGTGAGGGTGATCAGCATGTTTTCGGGCTGGGCGGTGAGGCTGCCCGTTTTGGCGACGATGGTCAGAGGCGCTCCGCCGTGCCTCAGGTCGGAGACATACACGCCCTGCCATTGCCGGGTGTGCTCATCCATCGCATCGATATACAGCACAACATTGGAGAGCCCTTCGCTGAACTGCCCGGACTGGATGCCCTTGTCGATCTTTTCCTTGGCCATCTGCAAGAAGAGCGATTTCATGGCCAGGGTGCCTTGGGGGATCAGGGTGACTGCGGAAAAATAGGTGAGCAGGGAAGTGGACAGGGCGACGACGATCACCGGGGGCAGCAGGCGGAGCAGACCTATGCCGGTGGCCTTCAGGGCCATGATCTCGTTGTCGTTCACCATTCTGGTAATGGCGACGATGACGGCGGTCATCCCGGCCATGGGGATGGAAAACATCATCAGCTTGGGCAGCATGTAGGCGCAGAGACGGAAAAAATCACCGGTGGAGACGCCGAAATCGAAGATCACGTTGAGCAGGGGGATCAGTCTGCCCAGAAAGAGGATGGCGTTGATGATGAGAAAGCTGGCGAAGAACGGCGCCAAAATCTCGGTGGCGATATAGGTGTAGAGCAATAAGGGCATGTTCTAACTGTCCAACAGCACCGCATCTGCTTTGTTATCGGTCCGAACGCATACCGATGTATAGCTCTCAGGCCTATGTCGCGCATTATGCGGCAGCAGCGAAGCGGCGCTGCTGAACAGTTACAGCTCTGAGGCGATTAGTAATTTCCGACCCTGATCTGGCTCTTTACCATTGCCCATCCCGGACGTCAAGCCTACCGCTGTCAGGGCCGGGCCGGCACATTTTTTTAGGGACTTTTCTGGGCAGGAGACATAGTATGTCGGACAGGATGCAGTTGCCCATGGAGAATATTTGCGGAGTTGTCCGATTATGCTGACCCCCCTGGTGCGCGCCATTGCGGTTGCCGCGCCCCTTCCCAGTCTTGGCGACAACACCGGCGATCTCGACCGGTTGAAAAAGGCTCTCGTTGTGCAGCTGGCCGGGGTCATGCCGGTGGTGCCGTACCAGCGTCTGCGCAAGGTGGCCGGGCGGTTCCGCGCCGCCGGCTTTACCGGCGCAGCCATTGTCAACGAGATGTCGGGGACCCCGGTTCTGGTTGATTTTCTTCCCCAGCCGCCCCCGGTTCTGGCCGGGATGGCCCTTGATCTGGGGACCACCCATCTCGAGGCAACCCTGCTTGATCTGAGCACCGGTGCGGTTCTGGCCCGAGCCGACCAGGAAAACGGCCAGATCCGCTTTGGCGCCGATATCCTCACCCGCATCCATCATGCCGCCAAGGATGAAGGGCTTGGAGAGCTGCACCGGGCGATCATCGATTCGATCAATCAACTGGCCGCAGAGCTGGCCAAGATTGTCGGCCTGGAGGTGCATGCAATCCGGGCGCTTTCGGTGTCCGGCAACACCAGCATGGTCCATTTTTTTCTCAATATCAATCCCTACCATCTCTGCCGGGAGCCATATATCCCCATGGTCAATGCCCCGGACCCCTGCCTGGCCGGAGAATTGAACCTGGCCATCCACCCGGCCGCGCCGGTTTGGCTTCTGCCCAGCGTGGGCAGCTATTTCGGCGGAGATCTGATCTCCGGCGTCCTGGCCAGTGGCCTTGACCAGCAGCCGGAAACCTGCATGCTCATTGATGTGGGTACCAATGCCGAAGTGATTGTCGGCAACCGGGAATGGCTCATCGCCTGCGCCGGCGCAGCAGGTCCGGCCCTGGAAGGCGGCGTGGCCCGGATGGGCATGCGGGCAGGCCCCGGCGCCATCGAGCATCTGCGGATCGATCCGGCCACCGGGGAGATCCATTACGAAACCATCGGCAACAGCAAGCCCAAGGGGCTCTGCGGCTCCGGGCTCATCGATCTGGTGGCCGAGCTGTACTTGAGCAGGCAGATCGATATCCGGGGCAAGTTCCGGCCCCAGGCCGCGGGAGAGCGGCTGATTCAGGGGAGCGAAGGCTGGCGGTTCGTGGTGGTTCCGGGCGAGGATTCGGCGGACGGCCAGCCGGTGGTTTTGGGCCAGGTGGATCTCGACGCGCTCATGCGCTCCAAGGCGGCCATGTACGCCATCCTCACCACCCTGACCAACCAGGTGGGAGTCGCCTTTGCCGATCTGCGCCGCATCTACGTGGCCGGGGCATTCGGCCGGCATATCTCGCCCAGGCAGGCCATTGTTTTGGGGATGCTGCCCGACCTGCCCCTTGCCACCTATGCGCCCGTGGGCAACAGCTCCCTGGCCGGCGCCCAGCGGATCCTGCTCGAAAGCCAGGCGCGGGAGCGCAGTCTGGCGCTGGCCGGAAAAATCACCTACATCGAGTTGAACATCAACCAGGAGTTCATGCTCCGTTTTTCCGGCTCCCGCTTTATCCCCCACACCGATCATGCGCTGTTCCCCTCGGTCCCGTTTTTTGACGGAGAATAACCCGCCGGGGCAAACCTTTGAAATTTGTCTCGGCATGTGGTATAGGGCATCGGTTGTCTGGTGAAGCAAAGGGCAAAGAGGCCGGTTTTCGGCTTGGTTTCCATGGATGGCGGGGATTATGGCGTGAACATGAACGGAATTGAAGTTCCCAAGAAACCGGTGTCCAACAAAAAGAAGACCGCCAGGGAACGGTTGCTCGAGTTGTACGCTCTTTTTGGCAAGGAAGATGCGGTTCTGGTGGTCATCAATGCCGACCCGGACGCCATTGCCAGCGCCATGGCGGTGAAGCGCTTGCTCCGTTACCGGGTGAAAAGCGTCACCATCGCCTATCCCAACGAAATCAGGCGGCTCAACAATGTGGTCATGGTGGATCTGCTGAAGATCCCCATGGAGCGTCTGCATACGGTCAAGGCCGGGAATTTTACCAAGAAGGTGATGCTGGATTCCCAGCCCAGCCATCTTCCCTGTTTCGAGAATATCACCTTTGATGTGGTCATTGACCACCATCCCGCAACCAAGGGCTGGGTCTCCCCTTTTGTTGATATCCGCAAGGACTTCGGCGCCACCGCCTCCATGCTCGTCGAGTACCTGCGCGCCGCCGGCCTGAAGCCCTCGGTGGCTCTGGCTACGGCCCTTTTTTATGCGATCAAGGTGGATACCCGGAATTTTGAAAAAAAAGCCACCCTGTCGGACGCCATTTCCTTTCGCTATCTCTTCAATATCGCCAACCAGAATCTGGTCCGCAAGATAGAGCTTTCCTCCTTCCGCCGCTCCGAGCTGAATTATTTCAAGACCGCCCTCGGCGAGATGAAGGTGAGCAAGCAGCGGCTCTATGCCCATCTTGGCAAGGTTTCCAGCCCGGATATGCTGGTGCTCATCGCCGACTTCCTGAACCAGGTCCACGAAGTGGCCTGGGTTTTTGTCTCCGGCCTGCACAACGACAAGCTGGTGGTCATCTTCCGCTGCGACGGCTACAAGAAAAATGCCGGACGGCTGGCGGAGAAGATGTTTCAGGGGATCGGCTCGGCGGGCGGGCACAGGGAAGCGGCCAGGGCCGAGGTGCCGTTGAGGAATCTGCCTGCGGAGATGCAGGATTTTTCAACCAAGACCCTCATGCGTCTCACCACCAAACACCTGCTGTAAACGGTAAGTGGACCGGCTTCTTGGCCGTACTGCTGCCGGCAATCGGCACGCCTATCTGTCTCACCCTGTAATCGCTTGCCGTATGCCCCGTTCCCAGATAATCTTTTTGAGAATCTTTTTTCCGCCTCCCACGTTCCTGTGCTTGCTTTTTGGCGCAAGGCTTTTCATAATGGGCGTGCAATCAGGAAGCGAAGCAGACTCCCCTCTCTCTTCAGGAATTACATGAAACTGAAACCGAAGGTTCTGGCCATGATCCTCGCCGGGGGGCGCGTGGACGAACTGAACGTCCTCACCGCCTACCGCCCCAAGTCGGCGGTCCCCTTTGGCGGCTTTGCCAGGATGATCGATTTTGCCCTGAGCAATCTCATGCACTCCGGCTTGGAACGGGCCGCCATCCTCAGTCAGTACCGGAGCTTTTCCCTGATCAGTCATATCGGGGTCGGCGCGGCCTGGGATATGACCGGACGCCACCGTGGGGTTTCCATTCTCCCCCCCTCCCAGGGTTCCGGGCAGAGCAGCTGGTACCGTGGCTCGGCCGACGCCATCCATCAGAATCTTGATTTTGTCCAGTACCACGATCCGGAAACCATCCTGGTACTTTCAGGCGACCATGTCTACCAGATGGATTACCGGGAGATCCTCCAGTACCATCGGGAAAAGGATGCCGACCTGACCATCGCCTGCCTGCGGGTGCCCATGGCCGAGGCCAGCCGGTTCGGGGTGGCGGAGATCGATGACGAAGACGGCGAGCTCGGCGGCCGCATCCACCAGTACCAGGAAAAACCGGCCGATCCAAAATTCAACTGGGCCTCGCTCACGGTGTATTGCTTCAAGCCCTCGGTGCTCTATGAGGTGTTGGAGGCCAATGCCCGGGAGGATGAGTCCTTTGAGTTCGGCCGGGATATCCTGCCCCGGATCATGGCGGGCCAATACAGGGTGTACGGCTTCAAGTTCCACGGCTACTGGGGATACACCCGGACCGTTGCCGAATACTGGCAGACCAACATGGATCTGCTGGGGCCGGAACCGAAGATCCGGCTTGAGGAGTGGGGCATCCGCACCAACCTGGAACACCGGGCGGTCCGGGATTGCCAGCCTCTTAAGGTGGGTCCGGGGGGCAGCATCGAGAACAGTCTGGTCTATAACGGCTGCGTCGTGGAGGGGCGGGTGGAAAATTCCATTCTCTTTCCCGGGGTCCATGTCAAGTCCGGGGCGGAGGTGAAAAATTCCGTGCTTTTTTACGATAATGTGGTGGGGCACGGCGCCATCCTCGATACGGTGGTGAGCGATGTCAACGTGACCTTCGGGGCCAGGGTCAGGATCGGCGAGCCAGGGGTGGTGCGGGCCGGCAAGGTGACGGTGGTCGGCTGGAACAACCATCTGCTCGACGGCATGGTGATCGGCTCCGGCTGCACCCTGCACCCGAATCTACGCCCTGAGCAGATGAGCGGGGAAATCAAGAACAATGAGGTGGTCCGATGATCCAAGGCGACAATACCCTGGTTCTTCTCCTGGCCGGCGGGGTCGGTAGCCGCCTCAATGTCCTGGTGCAGACCAGGGCCAAGCCGGCTGTGCCCTTTGCCGGGGTCTACCGGATCATCGATTTTTCCTTGAGCAATGTGATGAACTCGGGCTTAAGCCAGGTCGGGGTGCTCACCCAGTACAAGCCCCTTTCCCTGATGCGCCATCTCGGCACCGGCGAGGCCTGGGATTTCACGGGTCGCACCCGGGGGATCAAAATCCTTCCCCCCCGCACAGGGTTCCAGGATTCCGACTGGTACAAGGGCACCGCCGATGCGGTGCGCCAGAACATCGATTTTATTCGCGCGCACCCGGCCAAGGAGACTGTCATCCTTTCCGGGGACCATATCTACCGCATGGACCTCGACGACATGCTCCGCTTCCACCGTCGAAAAAAGGCCCAGGTGACCATCGCCATGATGGTGGTGCCGCTCTCCGAGATCCACCAGTTCGGCGCGGGTATCACCAACGGTGAGGGCCGCATCGTCGAATGGGAGGAAAAACCCAAAGTGCCCCGCACCGATCTGGCCTCCATGGGGATCTACGTGTTTGACACCGAATATCTGCTCCGGCTTCTCGAGGAAGACCGGGATGAGGTGGATTTCGGTATGCACCTCATCCCCAAGGCCATTGAGCGGGACAATGTCTTTGCCTATCCCTTCCACGGCTACTGGCGGGATGTGGGCACGGTTCAGGCGTATTGGGAGGCGAACATGGATCTGCTGAAAGTCGATTCGGAAATCTCCCCGCAGGCCTGGGGTATCCGGCCAAATCCCTATGCCGACCGGCTGCTGGTGGACCGTTGTCCCGCCCGTTTTGTCGACGGCTGTGTGGTGGAGGGCTCCATGATCTCCGCCGGTTGCGTCATCGAGGGCGAAGTGATCAATTCGGTACTCTCGCCTGGGGTGCGGGTGGGGAAGAATGTCCGGGTCAGGGATTCGATCATTCTGCACGACTGCGTTCTGGAGGAAGGAGCCGTGGTGGATCTGGCCATTCTCGATAAAAGAGTCCAGGTCGGACAGGGGGCGGTGGTGGGGCAGGGCGAGGACAAGGCTACGCCCAACAAGACCTGCCCCAAGCATCTCTACACCGGGATCACCATGATCGGCAAGGAGGCTGAGGTGCCGCCCCAGGCCGTGATCGGACGCAACTGCGTGGTGACGCCCTCCCGCAAGGGTGGGGATTTCCCCTCCCTGATCATTGCCACCGGGGAAACCATCTGATCCGTGTTTTTTTGAGTGGGGGGTAAGGGCTGCCCTCTTGCCGGCCGGCTTTTATCGGCCGACCTCTCTCTCCACGCCGTTCCCCGCCCTTTCTTTCCGGCAGATCTTGTCGCGGATTTTGAGCTTGGCGAGACCGAAACGGATGATGTTGTCCGGCATCGCCTCGGCGACATCCAGGCTTCTGCTGGCCAGGCCAAAGGCCTCCCGTCTGTTGATTCCCATGATCGGCCCGTAGTGCAGGATCAGTTCGCCAAGCTCCAGGCCTGAGCCGTAGCAGATAATCCAGGTCAGGCGGTTGCAGAAGGCGGCCACATTGAGGAGATACAGCTGGGAGTCTAATTTGCTGGTCGGCTGGGGCGGGTTATCCCCCATGCTCAGGACGATTTTTTCGGAAAAATTCCAGAAGCGGGCGATTTCCATGCCCACCCCGGAAAAGGTGAGGTCGTTCAATACGGTCTTGGCGGAAAATTCGTCGGAATAGCCCCGGTCGATGAGATCCTGGGCCTTGCGGTACAGCTCCGGGAGATAGACCAGGATGATGAGCTTGCCCAACTGGTGCAGCAGGGTGCAGATGAAGACCTCCTCCTCCGGAACATTGATCTTCTTAACCTTGCAGAGGATCTTTGCCTGGGAGGCGCTGAGAAAACACAGGGCCAGGAGCTTGCTGATTTCTTCTTTCTCGACCCCTGCCTTGATGAAATCTTCAAATAAGGCCAAACTGACAGCCAGCTCCTTCACGGCGGTGAGGCCAAGGGCGGTGAGGGCCCGGCTGACGTTGGAGATGGGGGTTCCCCGGTTGTAAAAAGCCGAGTTGACCACCTGCAGCAATTTGGTGGCCAGGGAGGCGTCCTTGAGGATAACCCCGGCGATTTCTTCGGCGCTGGATTCGTCGCGGCTCAGAATGCGGAGCAACTCCTGAACATGGTCGGACATGGCCGGCATCTCGCTCATGTTGACCTTGCTGAATATTTCACTCAGGGTTTTATCCGGGCTCATACCTGCCTTATTCCGGGCGGAAGAACGGTCTGGGGGGTGCCGGATAGGCAGGGTCCCCCGCCTATCCGATAAATTTGTGCCGCATGTCAGGGAGCGGTAAAATAAAAGGTGAAAAAAAGTGGCATATACCCCTATACCGCGG
>JAZDIS010000481.1:0-3135 GCA_043804705.1 Pseudomonadota bacterium
GGTCACCACCGGCGCCGGGGAATAAGCACCCATGCCGCCGGTGTTCGGCCCCTTGTCTCCATCAAAAATCGCCTTATGGTCCTGAGAGGTTGGCAGGGGCAAAACCGTCTCTCCATCGGTGAAAGCCAGAAAAGATGCCTCCTCCCCGCGGAGAAATTCCTCGATCACCACCCGGCTGCCTGCCTCGCCAAAGACCTTATCCTTCATGAACAGATCCACCGCCGCCTTGGCCTCGGCAATGGTCTGGGCCACCACCACGCCCTTGCCCGCAGCCAGACCATCGGTCTTGACCACCAGCGGCGCGGTCTGTTTCTCAATATAGTTGAGGGCCTCCTCTCTGTCTGTAAAAGTCGCGTAAAACGCAGAGGGAATATGATATTTTCCAAGCAGATCCTTCATGAAGACCTTGCTGCCTTCGAGGGTGGCGGCATTGCGCCGGGGGCCAAAGACCCGCAACCCTTTTTCTTCAAAGTAATCGACGATCCCCAGGGAAAGGGGGACTTCCGGCCCAACCACGGTGAGAGCGATACCTTCTGTCCGGGCAAAATCCGCAAGCGCCTCAATATCGGTGGCGCTGATCTTGACGCAGGTTGCCAAGTCGCTGATCCCGGCATTGCCCGGAGCGCAAAAAATCTTCGTTACCCTGGGGCTCTGCCGCAATTTCCAGACCAGGGCATGCTCCCTGCCCCCCGAACCAACAACCAGAATCTTCATCAAAAATCTCCTCGCTTTCTTACTGTAATGATTCATTATCTCCTCGGAGTCATTGGAAAATGCCCCGGAAACAGAGTGCGGCATTTTACCCCAAAACTGCCGGGCAAGAAAGCATTAAACGTTGTAATAAAATAATGTCGCCATCTGCGTCAGCAGCGCCGCTTCGCTGCTGACGCAGATGCGGAGCTGCTGAATAGCCCCCGCGCCGGAAGAGCATTTTTTTGCCTTGACACCCGCCCCTTCCCCTTCTATGATAGACCAAAAAATGAATGAATACGCATTCATAAGGCAACAGGCTCATCGCCTCCATTTCTGCTTACCCTGCTGAACTCATGAGAATATCAGACAAACATTCAAAAATCATCGAAGCGGCCATCACCGTTTTTGCCAGAAAAGGTTTTTTCAGCGCCCGCATTTCCGATATCGCCAAAGAAGCTCAGGTTGCCGATGGAACCATCTACCTGTACTTCAACAACAAATACGACATCCTTATTTCACTGTTCGAGGAAGAGATCGGCAAGATCATTCTGGAGGTGAAGCTTCTTCTGGAAAAAGAAACCGACCCCCGGAAGATGCTCCAGATTTTCTCCCTGCACCACATGCAGCTCATGGAGGAGAAAAAAGAGCTGGCCGAGGTTCTGCAGATGGAGTTGCGTCAGAGCAACAAATTCATGAAAGAGTACAGAAATACAAAGTTTATTGAATATGTGGATGTGGTCTCAGCCATTGTCCACAAGGGCCAAGAAGAGGGGATTTTCCGTGAAAGCCTCCTGCCGGGCGTGTTCAAGAGGGCCTTTTTCGGAGCTCTGGATGAGACATCCAGGCTTTGGGTTCTGTCGCCGGACCACAACTATACCATAGTCGAAGCGGCCCGACAGATCAGCGATATCTTCATTTCCGGGATCATGACGGACTCGCGAAAAGGGGAAAAGGCAACCGGTCCGTAGCACTGAAACCAAAAACCTACAAAAAACACCTTTCCTCAAACAAACTTTCTGTGGCAGACCTGATTCCCCGGCAAGACCAAGGAACTGCACTTGCCAAATCAAGCCCGCTCTGGCGGCTTGATATCCATGACCTCCAATTGCCGCACCCCACCCGGAGTTTTCACGGTTATCTCGTCCCCGATGCTTTTCCCGATCATTGCTTGACCAATGGGCGAAAGCACGGAAATACTGCCCTTGCTGACATCCGCCTCCAGCGGCCCCAGAAGCTGATACCGTATCTCGTCATCGGTGTCCAGATCGACCAAGGAAACGACCGTACCAAAAACCACCCGGGAACAGTCCACGCTTGAGCAGTCAATGACCTCGGCCCGGCCCAGCTTATCCTTGAGCTCCATGATCCGCCCTTCGATATGCCCTTGGCGTTCCTTCGCCGCGTGGTATTCGGCGTTTTCCTTCAAATCGCCGTGCCCCCGTGCCACCTCAATCGCCTCAATGACCGCAGGCCGTTCTTTCTTCACTAGCCGGTCCAGCTCCTGACGCAATCTGGCATATCCCTCCTGAGACATGGGAATACGCACAACCATAACACCCTCCTTGCCGAGACAATAACTCTATAAAAAAAATGGCCGTTTTCCCGGCAGGCAATCACCGCAGCGATTGACCCGGACAAAACGGCACCCTTTCAAACACCTCTTCTGCCCGACACGCTCCGGGGGATACGGAACAATTGGGACAACAACAAAACATTCAAATAGCACACCGAAAAAAAGATTGCAAGGGAAAGCGCACCGCGAAAAACAGGTCTACCAGCGATAAACAGCCGAAAGAAAAAACTCCTTGCTCCGGTACTCCGGGCCTGAGGTCAGCTCTGTCGTTGCGGCAAAAATGACCTGCGGGACATACTCCACAAAAAATCCGCCCTTCCAGGTTTGCATGGCATACCCCTTTTCATCGTAGACAACGACATACTCAAGATCATAATACCGGGGAACTCCGCGCCGGAACTGATCATCGGAGAGCTGATGCTTGAAATAAACACCGAAGCGGTTCTGCCAGTAATTTATCGGGGTCCAGTATGGGTGGTCGGAGGCGGCAAACCCATCCGGTTGCAGTGGTCCGCTGCCTCTTGCCTCGGCAGCATCCTTGAAATCGTAGGTGTAGCTGAACTTTAAAAATGCCGGTTCAAAGAAAAGCAGGTAGGCGGCCCAGAGATCATAACACCCTTCATGGTATTATCGTCGGAATAATCGGTATGCAGATACCCCCCTCCCGCCTGGACGCTATGAACCATGTCCAACACAAAACCCGCCTTATAATCCTGTTGCACGATATTCCGGCCGAGGCTGGCCAAGGTATCATGCTTGACATCCCGGCCATAGGAAAGAATCCCGGTCAACCGGTCTCCCAGACGACCCTCCGCGGCCAGCTCAAGGAGAGCGGTGTCGGGCTGGCCGTTGTCCAACAGCTCCGACCC
>JAZDIS010000482.1:0-2504 GCA_043804705.1 Pseudomonadota bacterium
TGCTGCTCTTGCTTTATGTTCTGCATACCAGGCCGCCTGATACCGGCTTGTCCTGGAGATCCCTCAAGCTGTCGCTGCTGTTTTTTCTCCTCTGGGATCTGGATCATCTGTTCATCCACTGGTTTGCCGGGGAGATATATCCCGATATCCGGGGTACGGGCATCAGTCTGGTGGGGGACTATTTTGCCGGCCCCCGGACCCTGCTCAATCTCTTCTATTATCTGGGGCGGTTCGATCACCTGCTCTGCGTTCCGGCCCTTTGGTTTTTCACCAGCGCCCTGCGCGATTTCTGTGGGGTCATCGAAAAGCGGCTCCAGAGCCGGGGCGGGCAGGTTTTCTGATGGAGGCGGCCTTCTTCAATCTTCCCCTGTTTCCCGTCTATCTGGCGGATTATCTCGGCGCCATCGTGATGGTCATCCTCGCCTTCTGCGCCCTGCTTTTTGCCAGACGTCTTACCCGGCTGGAGCCGAAAAACATCCTCTGGGCATATTTCTTCTGGTTTTCCCTGGTCATGGTGGTCTTTTCCCTTTCCCGGGGGATGGGACATCTGCTGCCCTATGTTCTTAGGCTTGCCGGGATCCCGCAGCTCTGGGATCTGCTCGATCCCTACAGCGGCGGGCTGAACACCATCTCCCTCTGCGGAGTGGCGATCCTGACCCTTCACTACCACAGCACGGCGGTTCTCATCGACAGGGCCAAGAGCGACGCGCTTTCTCTGGAGATTGCCAATGAAAAGCTCCGGGAGGCGCATGCCGATCTCTCCCGCCTGAATCAGACCCTGGAGCAACAGGTGGAGGAGCGCACCCTTGACCTGCGGTTGTCCGAGGAGAAATTCCGCGGTTTTTTCGAAGGCTCGAAAGACATGATCTATTTCTGTGACGCCACCGGCAGTTTCTGCGACATCAACGAGAGCGGCTTGCGTCTTTTGGGGGTCGAGCAACGGCAGGATCTTGTCGGTCAACCCCTGGCCGAGTTTTTTCTCGACCGGGAACGGGGAAATCAGTATCGGGTCCTGCTTGGAGCGGATGGGCAGGTCAAGGATTTCGAGGCGGAGTTCGCCGGCAGGGAAGATGGCCCCTTGTATCTGATGATCACTGCTTCGGCCATTACGGATCGAACCGGTGCGACCCAGGGGTATCAGGGGATCGCCAAGGATCTCACCCATTTTAAGAAGATGATGGAGCAGCTGGTGCACTCGGAAAAGATGACCTCTGTGGGGCAGCTTGCCGCAGGCGTCGCCCACGAAATCAATACCCCGCTCGGGATCATCCTCGGCTATGCCCAGCTGCTGGAAGAGGATTTCGCGGAGCAGACCGAGGTGCACGAGACCCTGCGGATCATCGAGAAGCAGGCGAAGATCTGCCGGCGGATCGTTGCCGATCTGTTGAATTTTTCCCGGCAGACCCTGGAGCATAACAAGCTGTATTGCGACCTCAACCAGTGTCTGGAGGAGGTGCTGGCCATTGTCAACCACACCCTGAACATGGATCATATCTTTATCCACCGTTGCCTTGCCGGGAATCTGCCCAAAACCTGCTTTGACAACGAGCGTTTGCGTCAGGTTTTTGTCAATCTGCTGACCAATGCCCACCATGCCATCGGCAGCGAGGGGATCATCGGGGTGTGGAGCCGCTGGCATGAGGAGAGCGGGCAGATCGAAATCATCATCGGCGATTCCGGCTCCGGCATCCCTCCGGACCATCTGGGCCGGATCTTTGACCCTTTTTACACCACCAAGGGGGTCGGCAAGGGCACCGGGCTGGGGTTGTCCGTTTCCTTCGGGATCATCCAGGACCACAACGGCCGGATCGAGGTGAAATCCCCGCCCCTGGAGCCGGAGCTCGTCGCTTTGGACATGCATACGACCTTTCATATCTTTTTGCCGATCATTGCCGAAGGTCAGGAAAAGGAGCAATAACGGGGTGGCGCGGATTCTGGTCTTGGACGGTGTGCCGGATGCGGGGCGGATCTGCCGGAGCAGTGAGTCTTATGTCTTCGGCAGGGTAAGGCAGGCCGCAATCTCCCGGAGGGAGATGCGTTTGTCCGGGTTCAGTCCCTGGGTGCGGCACCAGGCAAGATTGAGATCAGAGAGGCGGGCGTTGAACCCGTCCATAAACAGGAGACCTTCCGGGGCAAAGGCATAGTCGCCGGAGAAATTCAGCGGGCAGGCCGAGACCTCGATGGCCTCGCGCTCTGCATCCACATAGGCCAGTGGCAACCCCTGGGTCCTGCAGATGACGGGGCGGGCCGCATAGATAGCGCAGAGATCATCAATGAGCAGGGGGCAGCGGTCGTCGTCTTCCGCAAGGGTGCGGTCAATCCGTTCCCGGTTGGCAGGGTCCAGGGAGGCAATGGCTTCCCGCAGGCAGGCCGCCTCAATGGGCAGCACACTGAAGGGACGGCAGCAGGAGCTGCAGCCTGGCCCGCAGGAAATGGCCGCGGCATGGAGCTGTGCGACGCGGGCGATCTCAGCGTCAAGGGCGGTAAGAAGCTGGTGGTATTCC
>JAZDIS010000483.1:0-2325 GCA_043804705.1 Pseudomonadota bacterium
AGGACGCTGAAGCCGATGCCCACTCCGGATGCGGCCCCGCAATTGCCCCAGAAGCCGCAGACCCCGCCCGGCACCTTGCTGCCCCGTTCAATGCCGGTGAGGATGGCTTCCCGGCTGATCTTGCCGCCCAGATTCCGATAGGTGGCCAGAATGATGCCCGGGACCATGGCATGGTGCTCCGGGCCGTGCAGGGGGATGGCCGGATGGCGGCGGATCGTATCCAGAAGAACCAGCATATCCTGTTCTTTTGTTTCGGTGCAAAGCAACCGTATGGCGGAGAGGCCGTCCTGCTGGTGGCAGGCATCGCAGATGTAATGGCCCTCAATGCAGACAGCATTGGTTTTTTTGATCCCGCCGCAATAGTGGCAGGCTACTGCCCGCTCGTGGGCGAGATAGCCGATTTCCTTGCCGCAGGCCATGCAGCCCGACTGATGCCGGCCGTTAACCGGCGAAAGCTGGTTGGGAAGGGCGACAATCTTGCCCGGCGCAGCCTCCGCTCCGGTGCCGCAACAGCCGCTGCTCTGCAACAAGGCCGGAACCGCCGCCTCTGTTCCGGCCTCGTCCGGCGATTTGCAGCAGCTGTTCGAAAGCTTCAGATTGGCTACCGCTCCCTGCCCATCAAGGATAAACAGGGAATCAGACAGGCTCTCCGCCTCGCTTAAGGACACCGTCACACGTTGGCCCTTGAGCAGCATGGTCCCGCTTTCCGTCCACACCGCTCCAAACGGCCCCCGGTAGATGACCTCCACCTGCTGCATCGTTTGCGGCTTATGGGCACTGAAGGTGAGGGAATAGAACCGGGTTTTCCCTTCGAGCCGGTAGGGGAAGCGCTTGACCAGGCTGGCCCCGGTAAAACCGGCCCCCCGGAGCATGGCCAGCAGATCCTCCTGCCGCAACGCCCCGCCCAGGCATTCACCCCGGAACCGCTCATTATTTTTGATGGCCACAGGAATGGGGCCGTCGGTGACAATGTCGGACACCACCAGCCTGCCGCCGGGCTTTAAAATCCGGAAGATCTCGTGCAGGGTCTGGCGCTTGTCCGGGCTCAGGTTTATCACGCAGTTGGAGATCACCACGTCGGCCGTGGCGTCCGGCAGGGGAATGTCTTCGAGAAAACCTTTTCTGAACTCCACATTGTCATAGCCCAGCCGGGTCGCCACCGTTGCTTTGGCGACCCGGGCCAGATGGAGCATCTCCTCGGTCATGTCGATACCGATCACCCGGCCCGATGGTCCCACTTTGGCTGCGGCCATGAAGCACTCGACGCCGCTACCGCTCCCCAGATCCACCAGCACCTCGCCGGGCTGCGGCTCGGCATCCCTGACCGGGCTGCCGCAGCCATAGGATTTTTTCCGGGTTTCCGCCGGGATGAAATTGGCCAGGGCCTGATCAGGGGCAAAGGGATTGACTATCTCCTCGTTGGCTCTAAGCGCGGCCCGGCCATAAAATTCCCGCATCGTGGTGTGCCCCTGGTCATCGGCCAGGGAAACCACGCAGTTGCAATGGGTGAGCGCCACCTCCTGGCCGGTGTCCGGACAGTCGTGGCGCACCTCGCCCATCCGCAGCAGGAGCTCACCTTTTGCCCGGGCAGGGTATTGGCGGGCCTGTCGGCTGATCAACCAGAGAGCCAGGCCGTTGTATAATTCCACATAGGGGTCGTGCCCGACCAGGGCGCCGCCGGTCAGATAGCTGTGGTCCAGATCGCCGCCTCCCACCAGAAAACGGAGGGGGTTGGCCCGGTAGACCTCGCTGGCCACAAGGGATGTCTGGCGGATCTTCTTCAGAACCGGGCTGCGCCGCCAGACTGCCTCCAGACCATCGGTCAATGTGCCGCAGGCCAAATCCGCAATGCCGACCAGGGCGGGGGAAGGGTAGATCAACCCGTCCGCCCCAACGGCCAGCGACTCCCAGGCCGTGTTGGACAGATCATGCCGGGTGCCCGGGGTGCTGAATACCTGGCTGCGCAGGGACTCCACATTGTCGATGCGCACCCCCATTTTCTCGGCCGTCTTCTGGGCTCGGATCAGCTCGGGGAGGATCAGGGACGGGGCGGCAAACTGCTCCAGGCTCCCCTTGCCCCGGACAAAATGCCAGAGGAGATGGATGTTGCCGATCCCCTGGCCCGCGGCAAAGGTGACAATCTCTGCCAGGTCTTTTACATTGGCCCGGTTCACCGCCACGGACAGGGTCAGGGGAAAGCCCGCCTCCTTGAGCAGATCCAGGCTGTCCAGAAGCTGTGAAAAAGTGCCTTTTCCCCGCAGCGCTTCATGTTGCTCGGCCAGGCCATCCAGGCTGAGCTGCAGGTGAAACCGTTCCTTGGGCAGG
>JAZDIS010000484.1:0-3160 GCA_043804705.1 Pseudomonadota bacterium
ATCGAGCGGTTGATGACGGCGTAATTTCTCCTGCCCCAACAACCTTAAAAAGCGTCTTGACTGATATGTCAGGACGCTTTTTTTGTCTGGCAAAAGAGCACATCTATCTGGTTTTTCTCACTTTTTTATTGACAAGCCTCCTGGATGATGTCAGAAAAACAGTGATAATTGGAGCTCGTTGCAAAATGAGTCAGGAATTGTATCTGCAGAGAAATTAAGGAGAAAAAGATGAAAAAATTGATCCGTCCCGTTGCCCTGGCAGGCTGTCTGCTCCTGCTTGCCGCCGTCCCCGCCCTGTCCAGTGACGCCAAGGCTGCCAAGCCGAGCCCTGATGCCGTCATCACCATGCTGAAGGATGGCAATGCCCGTTTTGTCGCCGGTAAATCCGCGAATCCGCATAGCGACAGCGCCCGTCTTATTCAGGCCGGCAAGGAAAACCAGGGCGACTATGCCTATGCCACCGTCATCACCTGTTCAGATTCCCGGGTGCCGGTCGAGCGCATCTTTGATGCCGGCGTTATGGATATCTTTGTCGTCCGGGTTGCCGGCAACGTGGTTGATGTGGATGAGGCCGGCTCCATCGAGTACGGTCTGGCCCATGTCCACACCCCGGTCTTGGTGGTGCTCGGCCATACCCAGTGTGGCGCGGTCACGGCGGTCACCGATGCGGTTCAGGGCCACGGTCATGCCTTGGAGCGGAACATTCCGCAGCTGGTTGACAACATTGCGCCGGCGGTAAAACGCGCCATGGCCCAGCATCCCGACGCACAAGGCAAGGATGTTGTTCCTTACGGCATCGAGGAGAACGTCTGGCAGGGTATAGAAGATCTCTTCCTGAGCAGCCCGGCGACCCGTGCGCTGGTGCACAGCGGCAAGGTCAAGGTGGTGGGCGCCATTTATGATGTGGGTACCGGCAAGATCGACTGGCTGCCCGAGGCCAAGACCGGCGAACTTCTCACGCAGGCCGAGGCGAATCCCAAACGGGCTACGGAGGCCATGTCCGGCGGGCACTGAGTTTTTCCTCTTTCCGATAACGATAAGGCGGTACTGCCCAACGGCGGTGCCGCCTTTTTTGTCTCGCTTCCGGGCTCAGGTTCTGCTTGACAGGTCGCATCCGGCAAGGGTAGGAATCTGGTTTGACAAAAATCACCGGGTTGCCCCGGTTTCTTATTATGCAAGGAGGTATTTCCCATGCTTGAGGCGTATCAAAAACATGTTGCCGAGCGGGCCGCCCAGGGGTTGCCCCCGCTCCCTCTTTCCGCAGACCAGACCATCGTCCTGGTCGCGCTCCTGCAAAAACCGCCTGCCGGAACGGAAGCAACCCTGCTCGACCTGATCAGCAACCAAGTGGTGCCAGGGGTGGATGAGGCCTCAAAAATCAAGGCAGAATTTCTCGCCGGGATAGCCCAGGGGAAGATTGCCTCGCCGCTCCTTGATAAACCGGCGGCGGTGAAACTGCTGGGCACCATGTTGGGGGGCTACAATGTCGCCCCCCTGATCGCTCTGCTCGACAATGCCCAGCTGGCTCCTGTGGCCGTGGCGGCGCTCTCCAACACCCTCTTGGTTTATGACGCCTTTCAGGAGGTGGTGGCAAAGGCGAAAAATAATCTTCACGCCCAACAGGTGCTTGCCAACTGGGGTGAGGCGACTTGGTTTACCTCCCGGCCTCCCATGCCCGAGGAGCTCACCGTCACCGTGTTCAAGGTGCCGGGCGAGACCAATACCGATGACCTGTCGCCTGCCTCAGAGGCTTGGAGCCGCCCGGACATCCCCCTGCATGCCCAGTCCATGCTGGGCAACCGCCTGCCCGGCTCGCTGGCTGTGATCGAGGAGTTGAAGAAAAAGGGGCACCCGGTTGCCTATGTGGGCGATGTGGTGGGCACCGGTTCCTCCCGCAAGTCCGGGGTCAACTCCATGCTCTGGCACATGGGGCGCGACATCCCCTATGTGCCGGCCAAGCGCACCGGCGGGGTGGTCATGGGTTCCACCATTGCGCCGATCTACTTCAACACTGCCGAGGATTCGGGCATGCTGCCCATCCAGTGCGAGGTAACCAGCCTGGAGACCGGGGACATCATCACCATCAACACCCGCACCGGCACCATCAGCCGGGACGGGCAGATTGTTGCCGGCTTCAACCTCTCCCCGGCCACCCTGCCCGACGAGGTTCAGGCCGGTGGCCGGGTGAACCTTATCATCGGCCGGGGGTTGACCGCCAAGTCCCGCGAGGCCCTGGGTCTGCCGCCTTCCACCCTGTTTCGGGAGCCGGAGGTGCCCAAGGATACCGGGCGGGGCTACACCCTGGCCCAGAAGATGGTGGGCAAGGCCTGCAATCTCCCCGGAGTGCGGCCCGGTATGTACTGCGAACCCAGGATGACTTCGGTGGGCTCCCAGGACACTACCGGCCCCATGACCCGTGACGAGATCAAGGAATTGGCCTGCCTTAAATTCTCCGCCCCCCTGGTCATGCAGTCCTTCTGCCACACCGCAGCCTACCCCAAGCCGGTGGATGTGAAGACCCACCAGACCCTGCCAGGTTTCATCAGCGAGCGGGGCGGCATCAGCCTGCGCCCGGGCGACGGCGTGGTCCATTCCTGGCTCAACCGCATGGTCCTCCCAGATACCGTGGGCACCGGCGGCGATTCCCACACCCGCTTTCCCATCGGCATCTCCTTTCCGGCTGGTTCCGGTCTGGTGGCCTTTGCCGCCGCGACCGGCTCCATGCCCCTGGTCATGCCGGAATCGGTGCTGATCCGCTTTACGGGCACAATGCAGCCCGGCATCACCCTGCGGGATCTGGTCAACGCCATCCCCTATGTGGCCATCCAGCAGGGGCTGCTCACCGTGGAGAAAAAAGGCAAGAAGAACCTCTTTGCCGGGACGGTGCTGGAGATTGAGGGACTTCCCGATCTGGCGGTGGAGCAGGCCTTCGAGCTGGCGGACGCCTCGGCCGAGCGCTCCGCCGCCGCCTGCACCGTGCGGCTCAACCAGGAGCCGGTGGCCGAGTTCCTTCGCTCCAATGTGGAGCTGTTGAAAAATCTGCTGAACCGGGGCTATCAGGATGCAGAGGCCATTCGCAACCGGATCAAGGCCATGGAGGCGTGGCTGGCAGCGCCTGAATTGCTTGTTCCCGATGCGGATGCCGAATACAAAGCGGTGC
>JAZDIS010000485.1:0-3791 GCA_043804705.1 Pseudomonadota bacterium
AGGCGGAGGCCCGGCTGGCCGCGGCGCAGAAATTTTCCGCCCTTGGCAGGCTGTCCGCTTCTTTGGCCCATGAGATAAAGAATCCTCTCGCTTCCATTAAAGGCACGGCGGAGATCCTCCGCGAGGAATTTCCCGGAGATCATCCCAAGCGGGAGTTTGTGGATATCCTTTTTAAGGAAACAGGCCGGTTGCACGACACGGTGGAGGAGATTCTCCGCTATGCCAAGGGGCGGCCCCAGGAAAGAGAAGAGGCGATGGAGCCGTTGGCCGTGGTTGCCCGGCATGTCGGCGCATTGCTGGAAAGGCAGCTGCGGGAGAAACAGGTGCGCCTTATCCTGCCGGAGAACGACGAGGCCCGGCATTTGCTGGTGGAGAGCGCCAAGTTCTCTCAAATCTTCTTGAATCTCGGCCTCAACGCCTTGGATGCGGTCCGGCCCGGCGGCCGGATCTGGCTTCTGGCCGAAACCGCTGCGGATGGTGGGGGGCGGATCTCTGTCTGCGACGATGGGCCGGGCGTGCCGGAGGCGGAAAAGGAAAGGATCTTCGAGCCGTTTTATTCCGGCAAGACCGATGGCACCGGCCTTGGCCTGGTGATCAGCCGGAAGATTGTAGAGGGCTACGGCGGCAGCCTTAGAGCCACGGACCGTCCGGGAGGCGGGGCCTGCTTCGAGATTCTGCTTCCCGCCGGAAATGGCTCCGATATCGGGCTGGCAGGATGAGAACGGAGACGGTTGCATGAAACCCCGGATACTTCTGATCGATGATGATGCAAGCCTGCGGCGGGTTACGGAGTACAACCTGAGCAGCGCCGGTTTCAGCGTGCTTGGCGCAGCCTCGGGCCGGGAAGGGCTGGCGCTTTTTCATCGGCACAGCCCGGATCTGGTGATCACCGATGTGCAGCTTGGCGATATGGATGGCTTGCAGATCCTGGCGGCGGTTAAAAAGGAGTCGCCCATTACCCCGGTGCTGGTGATCACGGCCTTCGGCTCCATCGAACTGGCGGTCAAGGCCATGCAGGAAGGGGCCTTCACCTTTCTGGCCAAGCCCTTTGACCGGGAGACCCTGCGGCTTTCCTGCCGGAAAGCGCTGGAGATGCGGCAGCTGCACGAGCAGAAACAGCAGCTGAGCGGCGAGGTCAACCGGCTCACGGGCACCGAGGGCATGGAGACCGCCAATTCGGCCATGGCTGAGTTGCTCGACACGGCAAAGCGTGCGGCCAACAGCGAAGCCACCGTTTTGATTGCCGGAGAATCTGGCACCGGCAAGGAGGTGCTGGCCAGGCTCATCCATCAGCATAGCCCCAGGGCGCAGGGGCCCATGGTGGCGGTGAACTGTGCCGCCATCCCGGAGAACCTTCTGGAGAGCGAACTTTTCGGCCACGTTAAAGGCGCCTTCACCGGGGCGGTGAGCAACCGCAAGGGCCGCTTTCAGTCCGCGGCCGGCGGCACCTTGTTTCTCGATGAGATCGGCGAGCTGCGCCTGGACCTGCAGGCCAAGCTGCTCCGCGCCATTCAGGAGAGGGTGGTGGCGCCGGTCGGCGCGGAGCAGCCGGAAGCGGTGGATGTCCGCCTGATTGCCGCTTCCAACCGGGATTTGTACGCAGCCATCGGCCAGGGTACCTTTCGCGAGGATCTCTACTACCGGCTGGGGGTTATCCTTTTGCATCTCCCGCCCCTGCGGGACCGGCGGGAGGATATCCCGCGCCTGGCCGCACATTTTCTCCTGAAGGTGGGCGCTCCCGCCGGGGTACGCTTTTCCGCCGGGGCCTTGGCCAGGCTCAAGGCCCATTCCTGGCCCGGCAATATCCGCGAGCTGCAAAATATTGTCGAGCGTGCGGTTATCCTGCGCAAGGGGCTGCTCATCGAGGCGGATGAACTCCAGCTTGCTGCTGCACCCCAGCCTGCAACGGCCAACGGGCTTCCGGAAATCCCGGATGCGGGGTTGTCCCTGGAGGCGGTGGAGCAGGGGCTGATTAAAAAGGCCATGCTCAAGGCCAACGGCAATCGTTCCGAGGCTGCCCGCCTGCTCAAGATTCCCCGGCATGTCCTGATCTACCGCCTGGAAAAATTCAAAATCTGAGTAACTGTCCAGCAGCACCCCATCTGCGTTGTCATCGGCTTGCTCATGTGCAACAGCACACTTCGCAGGCCTCTTCCGCGCATCTGTGGCACTGTTGAACAGTTACACCTGATGTGCTGCGTTTGGTGCAGAATATTCTTCAGCTGTTTTGGTGAATATTCTCTAAAATAAAGGTGGCTCTGTTTCTTTTTCGTTTGATTTTCTCCTGTAACAAATTGTTATTCCACGGATTGCCATCGCTCATCTTCGGGTGGCATGGCGTTTGCTTCATGGAAATACAGGCGGGGGAAAACTATTCAGCCCGAGACAAAAGCGAAGAATGGACGCAAGAAACGGAAACGTGAGGCGATATATCTTTGGAGCATTGGGGTTGATCGGCATCCTGGCCTGGATCTGGTGGGGGGGTGGCCAGGCCCCTTCTCTTCCCGGGAATCTAACAAGCGCCACGCTTTTGGAGCGGGAGCACGGTGAAATGACCGGCGGAGACCCAGGGGCACAGGCCAGCTCCGGTTGCGGGCCAAATGTCTGCCCGGCAACGGCCGCATCCTGGCAGGAACTTTTCATGAAGATGTTTAGCGGGAATGTCCCTGAAAAAAAGAGATAAGGAGAATCGTGATGAAAAAAACATCTGTAGTAGTTGCCGCGGTGGCAATGTCTGTGGTGCTGGCCGGGACGGCCATTGCCGGCCTGTGGGGGGACAAGGTGCAGACTCTTGCTCCGGCCAAGGGCCGGCTGGAAATTCCCGTGGCTTCCATAAATGACGGCAAGGCCCACCATTTTAAGGTTCGGGCCGGAGACGGCGTCATGGTTACTTTTTTTGTGCTGAGAAGTAACGATGGCGTCATCCGCACGGCCATAGACGCCTGCGATGTGTGTTATCGTGCGGGCAAGGGCTACGAGCAGAGCGGTGATGATATGGTCTGTCTCAACTGCGGGATGCGTTTTCCCTCGGCCAAGATCAACGAGGTGAAGGGCGGCTGCAATCCGGCTCCCCTGAACAGGACCATTGAGGGGGACAAGCTGGTGATCACCATGGCCGACATCGACCAGAACAGTTGGTACTGCAAATTCAAAAAGTAAGTAACTGTCCAGCTTGAGACCGAAAAGGTTAGTAAACTGAGAAAAGTAACTGTTCAGCAGTGCCGCAGATGCTAGGAAGAGGTCGGCGAAGTGTGCTAGTGCACATGAGCCGGCCGATGACAACGCAGCTGCGGTGCTGCTGAACAGTTACAAAAAGTAAGAGGCAACACCGCTGATGGCTTACGATCTTGAAAAATATCGAGAAAAACGGGAGCGGGTTCTGGGGGTGAAGAAACGGGGGCTGGGGTTCGGGCGCGTGGCGACCCTTGTCTCTCTCGCTATTCTCCTTGGCCTGGGGCTGGTTGTCATTCCCAGGTCCATCACTTTTTTGCAAACCCGCCAGCTTGAGGACGCCATTTACAAATTGTCCGGAGAGCGGGCCGGCTCGGAACTGGTCTTGGCGGAACTTAAAAAACAGGAGGGGGTGCGCGAGGTGGCGGTCGATGCCCATGGCTCGCGGGTGGTCGTTACCTTCAACAAGGAACTCCTTGATACGGCGAGGATTTCCGCCTTTCTCCTGAAACAGGGGGCGCAGGCGGTGCTTCTCAATGAGGTGGGCCACAGCCAGAGGCTGCACACCATGAAAAAGGAGGCTGCGGCGACCGGAGGCCGGTAACGGCCACCGGACTGCG